>NZ_JBYTEM010000019.1:0-78546 GCF_058789735.1 Rhodanobacter sp. FW106-PBR-R2A-1-15
GCTGAAAATGGCTTGCCAGAAGGGCTTTACGCAAGTCTTTGGCGCCGTGGGTGCTCACACGATTCCGCGATGAGCCACAAAAAGAAGCCCCGCGATGCGGGGCTTCTCCTGTGTACTGCCTTGTCGGGCGCGAAAGGTGATCAGGCGGCCGCCGGATCGTAAGTGAACCTGACCCCGTTTTGGTTTTGAGCCCTCGCCAAAAAATGCAAGACGCTTATTGACACGAAAGGGTGGCAGCTCGTTCAGATGAACGGGCCACCAATCGGGAGAGCCCGGCACTACAAATTGCCACGACCCTGTCCCCTTCATACCAATTAGGGACGAAGAAGCTACTGAAGTCACTAGACCTCAGTGGCTTCCAGCCTCCTCACCCCTCCAAACAATCAAACCGCCGGTCCGCCTCCACCTCGGCGTCGTAGTCCACGTCGTCGCGGTCGAAGCCGAACAGCTTCAGGAACTCGTGCTTGTAGCCGGCGTAGTCGGTGATTTCGCGCAGGTTTTCGGTGGTGACGGTGGGCCACAGGGTCTTGCAGGGTTCCTGCACGTCGGCACGCAGTTCCCAGTCGTCCAGGCGGATGCGGCCTTCGTCGTCGGTGAGTGCGGCGGCGCCGTCGGCGCGGTAGAGGCGGTCGTGGAACAGGCGGTTGGCCTGCTCGATCGGGTTTTCGTGGATGCCCTTCTCCTTCATGATCTTGAAGGCGATGGAGACGTACAGCGGGATCACCGGGATGGCGGCGCTGGCCTGGGTGACCACCGACTTCATCACGCCGACGTAGGCCTCGAGGTCGGGGTGGCGGCTGCGCAGTTGCTTCGCCGTGTCGTCCAGGTGCTGCTTGGCCTGGCCGAGGGTGCCGTGCCAGTACATCGGCCAGGTGATCTCGGTGCCGATGTAGCTGTAGGCGATGGTCTTGGCGTGTTCGGCGAGCACGCCGGCCTGGCTCAGCGCGTCGATCCATAGCGCCCAGTCCTCGCCGCCCATCACGGTGACGGTGTCCTTGATCTCCTGCTCGGTGGCCGGCTCCACGGTGGCCTCGATCACCATGTCCTTGTTGGTGTCGACCGAGGTGTTGTGGAACGGTTCGCCGATGGTCTTGAGCGCCGAGCGCACCA
The DNA here is from genome assembly GCF_058789735.1 of Rhodanobacter sp. FW106-PBR-R2A-1-15. NCBI lineage: Bacteria > Pseudomonadati > Pseudomonadota > Gammaproteobacteria > Lysobacterales > Rhodanobacteraceae > Rhodanobacter > Rhodanobacter sp. FW106-PBR-R2A-1-15. The sequence continues at coordinate 1,111 of NZ_JBYTEM010000019.1, forward strand.
CTTCGCCGGTGTCGGGCAGCTTGCGCACCGGCGAGGCCAGCGAATAGACCACCAGGTCGATCGGGCCGCCCATCTCGTTCTTGATGATCTCGATGGCCTTGGCGCGGGTTTCATGGGCGAACGCGTCGCCGTTGATCGACTTGCTGTACAGGCCGGCGGCCTTGGCGGCCTTGTCGAACGCCGCGGCGTTGTACCAGCCGGCGGTGCCGGTCTTGTCGTGGCTGCTGGGCTTCTCGAAGAACACACCGAGCGTGGCGGCGCCGTAGCCGAACGCGGCGGTGATGCGCGAGGCCAGGCCGTAGCCGGTGGAGGCGCCGATCACCAGCACGCGCTTGGGGCCCTTGCTTCTGGCATGGCCGGCGGCCTCGGTGATCGCGATCTGGTCGAGCACGTTGCGCTCGCAACCGACCGGATGGGCGGTGACGCAGATGAAACCGCGGACTTTGGGCTTAATGATCACTCGATGGCTCCTGCTGTATTCGGATGCGGATGGGCAGTTCGTCATATTAACCAAGCAGGGCCGCCATGCGCTGCCGTAGGGAATCGCCCGCGGCTCGGCTCCCTGGTAGGAGCCCGCTGGCGGGCGATGCTTTTGCTCTTGCGAATCCCGAATCCCGAATCCCGAATCCCGGCTTTCAAAGCATCGCCCGCCAGCGGGCTCCTACATGGTGGTGCACAGGGCGGCCGGGGCGCGGACCTGTGCGACATCGCTGCGCAGTTCGCCGGCTTGTCGGCGAGCAGCGTCCGGCGATGCCGCATGCCGGATGGAAGTCGATGCTTGGCGGAGGCATGGAACTTGTGCGCGCCGGTGGCGGCAGCCAGCGCCGCGATGTTCTGTGCGGTGACGCCGGCGGGGCACCACCGCCCAGGCGCCCGTTCGCCTGCGCCACCAGCTCGCGGATCAATGCGGAGGCCTCGATGGCGCTGGCCTGCGCCCAGGGTCAGCACGCGCTCGCAGCTGAACGTGATCCGGAAAAAAGAAACCCCGCACGGGATGCGGGGCTTCGTTCGTGCTTTACAACGCTAGCCTGGAAGATCAGGCGGCTTCGACTGCCGATGCCTGGGCGCCCTTCGGGCCCTGGGTCACTTCGAACTGCACGCGCTGGCCTTCTTGTAGGCTGCGGAAGCCCTTGGAGTTGATGGCCGAAAAATGGACGAACACGTCCTCCCCGCCATCCTCAGGCGCGATGAAACCGAAACCCTTGGCGTCGTTGAACCATTTGACCGTACCGAAACGCATTGCGTGAACCTCTGGATCCATGGATTGGGTGTGCCAGGATCTGCACTGAACCCTAGTCTCCCCCTGAGGTTCGCCGCCCTGGCCGGGGGAAAGTATCAATATGTGAAGGCCGAGCGCAATACGAAAATACCCGCCATTGCATGAATTCGCTGCAGCGCTCAGTTTTTCAGCATGGCGGCGAGGATGCGCGGCACCTCGGCGGTAGCCGCCGCCAGGTGCGCGAAGATCTCCTCGATGCTGATTTCCGCCTCGTCGCCGCAGCCGGCGGCGAAGTTGGCGACCAGCGCCAGGCAGGCATACTCCAGCCCCAGCTCGCGCGCCAGTACGGCCTCCGGCATGCCGGTCATGCCGACCAGGTCGCAGCCGTCGCGCTTCATGCGGGCGATCTCCGCGCGGGTTTCCAGCCGCGGCCCCTGGGTGGCGCCATAGCAGCCGCCGCCGACCACCTCGACGTTCGCCGCCCGCGCCGCCGCCAGCAGTTGCAGGCGCAGCGCCTCGGTGTACGGCTCGCTGAAATCGATGTGCCTCACTTCGGCGCCCTCGACATCGCAATAGCTGGTGGTGCGGCCGTGGGTGTAGTCGATCAACTGGTCGGGCACCACGATCACCCGCGGCCCCATGTCGCCGCGGATGCCGCCCACCGCGTTCACGCCGACCACCCGCCGCGCGCCCAGACTGTGCAGCGCCCACAGGTTGGCGCGGTAATTCACCCGGTGCGGCGGCAACGTGTGGCTTTCGCCGTGGCGGGCCAGGAAGGCCAGGCGCTTGTCGGCGAAATCGCCGAGCACGACGTCGCCCGACGCCGCGCCGTAGGGCGTGTCCACCGCCTTCCGCGTGGTGTTTTCCAGGCCCGGAAATTTGTACAGGCCGCTGCCGCCGATGACGGCCAGGTCGATGGAGGCGTGGTCAAGGTGAGGCATCGTGGTGATCCATGTTCGGGTGAAGTCAACGGGAATGCCGGCTTTGCCCCCTCCCTTGCGCAGCAGGGGAGGGCTGGGGTGGGGTCGCTCTTGATCTTCAAGACAAAGAACAAGAGCTTTACCCCCTCACCTGAAGGACTCCCTTCGGTCGCCAACCTCCCCCTGCGAGCAGGGGGAGGAGTAAATGCAGGCCCCTATTCTCCGCTCTAGTCTTTCAACGCGTAGATCCCCGGCAGGTTGCGGCCCTGCTCGTAGTAGTCCATGCCGTAGCCGAACACGTAGCGGTCCGGCAGCTCGACGCCGTTGAAATCCGACGCGATGCCTTCGACCAGGCGGTCGTGGCGCTTGGTGCACAGGCTGACGATCAGCACCTTGTTCGCCCCACGCCGGTAGCAGTCGTCGCGCACCGCCTTCAGCGTGTGGCCTTCGTCGAGGATGTCGTCGACCAGCAGCACCGTGCGGCCGGCCAGCGGCACCGCCGGCTCGCGCAGCCAGTGCAGCTCGCTGCCGCTGGTGGCGCCGCGGTAGCGGGTGGCGTGCACGTAGTCGAACTCCAGGTCGGTGCGGATCGCCAGCGCGAGCTGGCCGGCGAAGATCAGCGCGCCGTTCATCACGGTGAGGAACACCGCGCGCTCGCCGTCCAGTGCGGTGTCGATGCGCCGACCCATGTCGGCGATCACGCTTTCCAGTGTGGCGCGATCGTGCAGCAGTTCGGCCTGCGCCAGGGCGTCGGCCAGCGAAGGGGTCGGAGTGTTCATGCGGTTCCTTGATCGGCGTGCAGTGCCGTGATGCGCGCGACGAAGCGGTCGCGCTGCGGGTTGTCCAGCAGGCCGGCCCAGCTGGAACCCAGCGCGCCGCGCAGGGCAGCCAGTGACGGCGACATTGGCGGAGTGTCGGCCGGCAGCGCGGCAATCGCCTCCTCCACCACCTCGGGGAAGCAGGCCAGTACCAGATCGCAGCCGGCATCCAGGTGCGCGCGCACACGCTCGCCCACGCTGCCGGCGGCGCCGGCGGCCGCCATGCTGATGTCGTCGCTGACCACGGCGCCGGTGAAACCCAGCTCGCCGCGCAGGATGTCGCCGATCCAGATGCGCGAATAACCGGCCGCGCGGCTGTCCACCGCCGGGTAGATGACGTGCGCCATCATCACCGCATCGACCCGCGCCTCGATGCATTCGGCGAACGGCAGCAGGTCATCACGCCGGATCGCGTCCAGGCTGCGCGGGTCGATCGCCTGCGCCTTGTGCGTGTCGGCGGCGACCGAACCGTGGCCCGGGAAGTGCTTGAGCACCGCCGCCATGCCGCCAAGGTGCATGCCGCGCACATAGGCCTGGGCGAGTTCGGAGGTCACCACCGGGTCGGCGTGGAACGCGCGCAGGCCGATCACCGCGTTGCCGCGGGCCAGGTCCACCACCGGCGCGAAACTGAAATCGACGCCGCTGGCGCGCAGCTCGCTGGCCATCACCCAGGCATGTTCTTCCGCCAGGCGCACCGCTTCCCCGGGATCGCGGTCGTATACCGCGCCGATCGCCGCCAGCGGCGGTAGCCGGGTGAAGCCGTCGCGGAAGCGCTGCACCGGGCCGCCTTCCTGATCGACCGCGATCAGCTGGTCCTCGCCGCCGGCCTCGCGGATCGCCTCGCACAGCGCGATCAGCTGTTCGCGCGAGGCGTAGTTGCGCGCGAACAGCAGCACGCCGGCCACGCTGGGCGCGGCCAGCCAGCGCTGCTCGTGCTCGGCCAGTTGCAGCCCGGCCACGCCGATCATCAGCATGCAGCACCCTCCACGACGCGTTCCGCCGGCGACCATTGCCGGTACGGGTGCGCGATCAGGTTGACGTTGTAGTAGCGCACCAGCGTGCTCACCTCGCTGCCCAGCCACGGCGGCCGCGGAAACGGCGCATCGACCGCCGGCAGTTCGACCTCGGCGACGACCAGGCCCGCGTTGTCGCCGGCGAATTCGTCGATCTCGAACAACGTGCCGTCGAAGCGCAGGTAGTGGCGGGTCTTCTCCAGCACGCCATCGCACAAGGTGGCCAGCATGGCCTTCGCCTCGTCGAGCGGAATCGGGTACTCGAACTCGGCCCGCGCGATACCAGGCGTGGCGGCCTTGACGTTGAGCCAGGCCCGCTCGCCGGCAAGGCGCACGCGCACCGAGGCATGCGCCAGCCCCGCGCGCAATGCCTGCGCGCCCACCAGGTAGCCCTGCGCGATCGGCTCGCTGCGCTCGACGCCGGCGCGCCAGCCGTCGCCGTTCAACAGGAATTTTCGTTCGATCTCTATCGCCATGATTTTGGTCGACGCCCTGCAGTTCGCATAGCTCCGGTTGTTCTGGTCATCCTGGCGAAAGCCGGGATCCGCTGGCCCTGCCAGACGCAAGACGCTGGATTCCAGCTTGACCGGCCCTTCGGCCGTTGAAAAGCGCCTCGCTGGAATGACGGCTTGTCTGGACGTTCCAACCGACACGGTCACCTTTCTTCCATACATGGCTACCGCTCGAACAGCGCTATCGACTCGACGTGCGAAGTGTGCGGAAACATGTCCATCACCCCGGCCGCGGCCAGCCTGAAGCCGTGCCGCTCGACCAGGATGCCGGCGTCGCGCGCCAGCGAGGCGGGATGGCAGGAGATATAGACGATGCGGCGGGTCTGCTTGTGCGGCAGGTAGTCCAGCAGCTTGTCCGCGCCGGCGCGTGGCGGATCGAGCAGCAGCTTGTCCCAGGGCTGCTTCGCCCAGTCGGCGGCGCGCTGGTCCTCGAACAGGTTGGCCACGTGGAAGCACGCGTTGGCGATGCCGTTGCGCGCGGCGTTCTGCGCGGCGCGCTCGACCAGGCCATGCTCGCCTTCCACGCCGACAACTTCGGCCACGCGGTGGGCGATCGGCAGGGTGAAGTTGCCGAGGCCGCAGAACAGGTCCAGTACGCGGTCGGTGGGCTGCGGATCGAGCAGTTCCATGGCGCGCGCCATCATCAGCTGGTTCATGCCGGCGTTGACCTGCACGAAGTCGAGCGGCTGGAATTCCAGCTCGACGTCGGCGTAGCGTGCGTCGCCGCTGGCGATGCGGAAGGCCAGCCGCGGGTGTTCCGGCCACAGCGGATGCACACTGCTGGTGCCACCCGGCTGCAGGTAGATCGCGAAACCGTGCTGCTGGCCGAACGCGGTCAGCGCGGCCAGGTCGTGTTCGCTCAGCGGCTGCATGTGGCGGAACACCAGCGCCATCAAATCGTCGCCGGCAGCGAACTCGATCTGCGGAATGTCGTTGACCGCGTCCATCGTGCCGAGCAGCTCGGCGAGCAGGCCGACCTTGGGACCGAGCGCCGGGTGCATCACCTCGCACTGCTGGATCTCGGTGACGAAGCGCGGGTTCTGCTCCTCGCGAAAACCGACCAGCACGCGGCCCTTCTTCGCCACGTTGCGCACCGACAGCCGGCCCTTGCGCCGGTAGCCCCACGGCTCGGCGGTGAGCGGCGGCAACCATGACGCGGGAGCGACCTTGCCGATGCGCTCGAAGTTTTCCGCCAGCACGCGTTGCTTGGCCTCGATCTGCGCGGCGGCGTCCAGGTGCTGCAGCGAGCAGCCGCTGCACTCGGCAAAGTGGCGGCAACGCGGCTCGACCCGGTGCGGCGAGGCCACGAGGACCTCGACCACCTCCGCCTCGTCGAAGTGGCGATGGCGCTTGCGCAGCTTCGCCGTCACTTGCTCGCCGAGCAGCGCACCGCTGACGAACACCGTCTTGCCGTCGATGCGGGCCACGCCGCGGCCGTCATGTGCGAGGGCGGTGATATGGGCTTCGAAAGGCGTGGAGGGCGCGGAGTTGGATCGGGACATGAGGCGCAAACAGGAGGATTGGTCGCCGATTATCCCAGATCGGGCCGATGGGCGCCCTGCAGAAGCGCACCCTGTCCACAGGGGAATTCCTTCGGTCGTGCGCGATGCTCTTCGTCACCTGACGAAAGGCATCGCGCACAAGGTGCGCTCCTTACATTTATTTCTTCTGCCAGGCGCCGGAGGCGTCTTGGTAATACCAGCCGGCGCGCGCCTTCTCGATCCAGCTCTTGGCGAAGGTGGCGCGGATCTGCGCCTCCCACTCCGGATGGTTGTTGGCGTTGGCGATCTCACGGTACAGCGCGGTGCGGTCGCGGTTCTCGTCGGCCACGGTGGTATTCGCCTGCGCGCGCTGGCTCAGCGGCACCTTGGCGGCGTCGCGCATGGCCACCATGCCGTCGCGGGTGAAGCCCACCGCGCCGCTGTCGAGCAAGTCGCCCAGCGGGCCCTGGAAGCGGCCCTGCATGCGGCCGCGGATCGCCTCGGTGGCGGCGGTCTGGATGCGGATGTCCGGCGTCTCGGCGGCGTGCGCGGCCGGCAGCAGCAAGTCGAGCAGCATCGCCGATGGCTGCGCGCCGCCGTCCTTCGCCGTCGGCTTCGGCATCTTCGGCGCCGGCGCGGCGGGCGTCGCCTGATTCAGCACGTTGCCGATGAACTGGTCGGCGGCCTTCTGCGCCGCCGCCTCGGGGAAGTACACGTTGATGGTGACGCAACCGACCAGCGCCACGGCCAGCGAAGTCAGGACGACGTAAACGAGCTTGCGCATGACCAACTCCTGTGGTTGAAAGGGTGGGAAGCGCCGCCACCCGCACTTCGTTCAGCGGATCTGCGGCGCTTCACCGTGGATGGCATCCTGCAGGCGCCGTACCAGGGTCGGCCAGTCGACCTGGGTCTGGTGTCCGACCACCTGCAACCGCGGCAGGCCGCTGCCTTCGACGATAGTGTAGCCGTCGTCGGTGGCTTCCAGACCGCTCATCTTGCACAGCGTGCCCTGCAGCGTGCAGTTGAGGCCAATGCGCTTGTAGCCGAAGCTCTTGAACAGCTTCAGCACGGCGCCCTGCAGGCCGGCGGCGATGCCGCCGCCACCGACGCTGGTGAGGTTGTTCACCGCGCGCTGGCTGATCCGGCCACCCGTGCCCGCCAGCAGGCTGGCCTTGAACGCGACCGGGCTCCAGTTGACCAGGCGCAGGTCCTCGATCGACCCGTCCAGCGGGCCGGTGATGCTGCCGAAATCGAACACGCTGGTGATCGCGGCCAGGTCCAGTTGCTTCAGCGTGATGTCGCCGGTCAGCACCGGGGTGGCGCCAAACGGCTGCTGCAGCGAGAGCGCGGTGACGTCGATGAAACCGCCGAACACGCTGGCCGACAGGCCGCCGGCCAGTTCGAAACGGTCGTCGACCCAGCGCAGCGATGGAATCGCCCCGGCGAGCGTGCCGGGAAACGCCGGCCAGCCCATCGCCCGGCTGAACGCGGCCATATCGATGCCGGTCAGCGCCAGCGAGGCCGCCAGCCGCTGCCCTTCGGCCGCCGCCGGGCGCCAGTCCAGTTGGCCGATCCGCAGCTGCCCCTCAAGCACCGGCACCAGCAAGGGCTGCTGCAGGCCGAGCGTACCGCCGCGGCTTTGCCAGCGCGATTGCGCGGCGCCGTGGGTCAGGCGATGGAACTGCAGGCTGCGCCAGCCCAGGGTGGTGGCCGGCCGCTCGCCATCGCTCGCCCAATCCAGCCCGCCCTGCAAGCCCTCGACCGCCAACCGGCCATCCGCGTCGGCCAGGTTCAGCCCCTCGGTGGTGAACGCGAAGGCATGCGGGCCGTCTGCGCGCAGGTCCAGGCTGCCGCTCAGCTGGCCGGCGATGCGCATGTCGCGCAGCCCCAGCGTGCTCAGCCAGGCCTCGCCATAACGCTGGTAGGCCGCCGGAAAAGTCGCGCGCAGGTGGTCCAGCCGCAGGCTCCTCAGCGCGCCTTTCGCGTCGAAGGCCAGCGCACCGTCGAGCTGCAACGCGTCGGTATCGTTCAATCGCAGGTGGCTCAGTTCAAAGGTGCCGCTCTGCGCACTCGCGTGCAGCGCCAGTTGGACCGGATGATCCGGCAGCCTCGCGTAGATCGGCCCCAGCAGCAGCTCGCCACGGCGCAGGGTGGAGTCCAGTTCGATCCGCGCCGGGCCGGCGGTGGTGTCCAGACTGAAGCGCCCGTTGCCGTCCAGCCCCTGCCCGGCCAAGGTGCCGCCGGGGGTATCGAAACCCAGCTTGGCCACGCTGAATTGTCCGGACGACTGCAGCCCGGGATCGCGCAGGTCCAGCGCCAGTTCGGCATCCAGCCGGCCGCCGGTGGGGCGCCCCGACCACACCGTGCCCAGCAGGCCCTGCAGCCAGCCGGCGGGAAGATTGTCCAGGCTGATCTGCGCATGCGTGGGCCGGTCCAGCGGCAGCGCGGTACTGGCATGCGCCTTGCCCTGGGTGATGTCGACCAGCAGAGTGTTGGCCGCCTCGCTGAGCAGGATGTTGACGCGGGCGTCGCTGAGCGCCCCGCCCGGCGCGCCGGCCAGGCGCACGTTGCCGTCGAGGCTCCAGCGCAAGCGGGCATCACGCTGCAGGTTGCCGTCGAGGTTCAGGCCCAGCCGCCGCCAGCCCATCGCCGGCACATCCGCCTGCTCGGCGCTCAATCGCAGCCGCAAGCCTCCGGCAGCCTCCTCGTCGAGGCGCAGGCTTACCCCCTGCAGGCGCACCCCCGGCACGCTGATCGACTTCGCCGTCAGCAGTACCTGCGCCTGCGCAGGCAGCATCCAGCCGATCCCCAGCAGCAGGCAGCAGCACAGCAGCAAGTGGCTTGAAGTCGGGCGCATGTCGGGCCATTCTGCCAAATCAAGATGAACGATATGGATTTCGTCATGAGCAGCTCCCTCGTCAATACCGATTCCGAGCCCACCCCTGCCAGCCGCGCGCGGGTACTGGTGGCCGACGACGACCCCGGCAGCTGCCGTTTCCTGTGCGACGGGCTGGACGTGATGGGTGCCTACACGGAGGCCTGCCTGGACGGCACGACAGCCTTGCAACGGGCGCGCGCCGAGCCGTTCGACCTGCTGCTGCTGGATTGCCGCATGCCCGGCGCCGGCGCGCTGCAGATCCTGACCGCGCTGCGCGAGGACGAGCGGGCCCGCTCGGCGGAAAGCATTGCGGTGGCCACCACGGCCGAGCTGGAACCGGGCGCGCGGCAGTCGCTGCTCGACGCCGGCTTCAGCCAGATCCTGCTGAAACCGTGTGGTCTGGCCGCATTGCAGGAGGTGCTGGCCCTGGTGCAGCCGGAACGCCAGGCCGCCGGCATGCTGGACGACCAGGCCGCCCTGACCGCCACCGGCGACGCCACCACCATGCGCGCCCTGCGCCTGCTGCTGCGCGAGGAACTCGCCCTGCTGCACCAGGAGCTCGATGCGCTGAGCCGCAACCCTGCCGGCTTCGGCGAGCGCCTGCACCGGCTGCGCTCCTCCTGCGGCTTCTGCGGTGCGGCCGCGCTGTCCACGCAGACCGTGCTGCTGCAGCGGCAATTGCTGCAGCGTGGCGTCGCGCCGATCGCGCTGGCGCGCTTCCGCCGCGCCCTGCTGGCGACGTTGCAGGCGCTGGACAACTAGGAGCGTAGGCGGCAGAAATCTTCCGGGCTGCAAAAGCGTCTGCTTCGCCTCGAAGGCTTCTGCCGCCCACGCTCCTAGCCGGACGGCGCCTTGCGCCCGGAGACCGCCGTCGCCAGCACCCGCCAGGCGCGCAGCTCGCTCCCGCCCAGGTGGAAGCGGATCACTTCCCGCATCAGGTCGCGCAAGGTTTTCAAGCCATGGGCGTCGGGCATGCTGTCTTGCCCGAGCGCCAGCAGGTCGCTGCCGCGCAGCGCGCGCGGCGTGCTGGCGACGCAACGCACGGCGCCCTGCTCGACCTGATAGCGGTAGCACACCGACGGCTCCAGCGGCTCGCCGGATTCCGCGTCGTGCAGCAGCTGCAGGCCGTAGCCGATCGCCTCCAGCAGGTCGCGCTCGAAGCGGCGCAGGCTCCAGGCCAGCGATTCGCCAGCGGCCAGCCGTGCCAGCGTGCGCGCATAGGCATCGAACAAGCGCGGGTACGGGTCCTGCCGGCCGGTCAGGCGCACCACCAGTTCGTTGAGATACAGCCCGGCTAGGCCGGCGTCGCCCGGCAGGCGCGTCGGCGTACCCACCGTCTCGACCGCGGTCAGCGTGGCCAGCTCGCCGCGCAGCAGCAGATCCATCGCCAGCGGCTGGAACGGCTCCAGTTGCGCCCGCCGCAGGCGCGAGCGCTCGCCACGCACGCCGCGCGCCACCACGCCGAGCCGACCATGCTCGCGGGTCAGGCACTCCAGCAGCAGCGACGTCTCGCGGTAGGCACGCGCATGCAGGACGTAGGCGGGTTGCTGTTCGAGGCGCATGGAGTAAAAGCCGGGATTCGGGATTGGGGATACGGGATTCGCAAGAGCGTGCAGGCTTCGAGGCTTTTACGAATCCCGTATCCCCAATCCCGAATTCCGGCCCTAATCGGTATAGCCGAACTTCTTCAGCATGTTCTCGTCGTCGACCCAGCCTTCGCGCACCTTCACCCACAGCTTCAGGAACACCTTGCGCTCGAACATGCGCTCCATGTGGCGCCGCGCGTTCGTGCCGATCGCCTTGAGCTGGGCGCCACCGTTGCCGATCACGATCGCCTTCTGGCCGTCGCGCTCGACCCAGATCACCGCATGGATCTCGGCGATGCCGTCGGGGCGGTCGCTGAACTGCTCGATCTCCACCGTGGTGGCGTACGGCAGCTCCTGGTCGAGCCGCAGCATCAGCTGCTCGCGCACCATCTCGGCGGCGAGGAAGCGCTCGCTGCGGTCGGTGATCTCGTCCTCGCCGAATACCGGCGGGCGCACCGGCAGGCGCTGCAGGATCGCCCGCTCCAGCTCCTTCATGCCCTTGCGCTTGAGCGCGCTGAGGTAGTGGATCTCGTCGTAGCTGTGTTCCGCCGCCAGCCCGGCGACGAACGGCAGCATCGCCGACTTGTCCTTGCTGAGGTCGACCTTGTTGATCGCCAGCAGGCGCGGCGTCGGCTGCTCGACCAGGGCGGCGTACAGCGCCTCGTCCTCGTCGGTCCAGCGGCCGGCTTCGATCACCTGCACCACCAGGTCGACGTCGCTGATCGCCGAGCGCGCGGCGCGGTTCAGGCTGCGGTTCATCGCGCGCTTGGCGCCGCGGTGCAGCCCGGGCGTATCGACGTACATGATCTGCCCGGCCTCGCTGGTGCTGATGCCGAGGATGCGGTGGCGGGTGGTCTGCGGCCGCGGGCTGGTGATCGACAGGCGAAAGCCGATCAGCGCGTTGAGCAAGGTGGACTTGCCCACGTTCGGCCGCCCGGCCAGCGCCACCAGGCCGCAACGGAAGTTCTCGTGCGGCAGCGTGCCGCCGGCGGGGTCCAGTTCGTGGTTCATGGCGCGGGTTGCTCAGGTCGGGTGGCAAGTGTAGTGCTTCGCCGGAGGCGGCACGCGGCGCGGCGGGCGGAAGCAGCGAGGTCAGGCGTCGCGCTGCTGTTCCAGCAGCCGGTTCAACACGGTCTCGGCTGCGTCCTGCTCCGCGGCACGGCGGCTGCCGCCATGCGCTTCGGCGATGAACGCCAGCGGTTCGCCGATGCTGCAGCTGACGTCGAAGGTCTTGGCGTGGTCCTCGCCATGGCTGGCGACCAGTTCGTACTGCGGTAACGGCAGGCCCTTGGCCTGCAGCCATTCCTGCAGCCGCGTCTTGGCGTCCTTGGAGGAGCGGCGCAGGGCGACGATGCGTTCGGCGAACAGCCCGCGCACGAACTCGCGGCAGGCGTCGAAGCCGCCGTCCTGGTAGACCGCGGCGACCATCGCCTCGAACGCGTCGGCGAGGATCGAATCGCGCCGGAAGCCGCCGCTCTTCAATTCGCCGGGGCCGAGTTTCAGCCCGTCGCCCAACGCCAGTTCGCGTGCCACCACAGCCAGCGCCTGGCCGTTGACCAGTTGCGCCCGCAACCGCGACAGCTCGCCTTCGCTGGCCTTGGGGTGGGCTTCGTACAGCATCTCGGCGACGATCGCGCCGAGCAGCGCATCGCCGAGGAACTCCAGCCGCTCGTTGTTCGGCCTGCCGACGCTGCGGTGGGTCAGCGCCAGCTGCGCCAGCGTCGGGTCGCGAAAACGGTAGTTCGGTTCCAAAAGTTACTCGCCTACGTTGCCCTGCAGCGGCACGCTCTTCTCGAAGTGCAGCAGGAAGTCGATGTTGTACATGAACGGAATCTGCTTGTCGTAGGCCACGCGCAGCTGATTGGCGCCGCCGCTGTTGCGCACGATGGTGATGTTCGCCGGCTTGATGGTGGCGTCGTCCACATACTGGAAGCCCATCTTGAACATCAGGCCACGGCGGATGTCGTCCAGCGACCTGCCGTTGGTGCCCTCGGTGGCGACCTGGTTCATCGCCTTCACCACGCCCATGTACTCCGAATACGACGGCAGCAGCTTCATGCCCATGTAGGCCAGAAAGCCCACGATGGCCATGACCATCAGGAACCCGACCAGGGTGATGCCCGACTGCTTCGATTTCATAGTCCCCTCGCTATGCCGCCTGCTCGGCGTGCCTGTGTGTGTGGTGATCCGCGCACGGCGACCGTCGCCGCCCACGCGGGCGTGCCGATTATGCCTGCGGATTCTCGCACTGTCGGCGGCCACGCGCGCGGCAGTTCGACCCCGTCACGCTTTCGCCAGCCGGGCCGCCACGATCAGCTTCAGTGGATCACCGTGCCGATGCGCGAGAAGTCCACCCCGCCAGTGCCCCAGCCCTTCCAGCTCATCCAGATCAGGAACGCCTTGCCGGCCAGGTTCTGCTCCGGCATGCAGCCCCACCAGCGGCTGTCCAGGCTGTCGTAGCGGTTGTCGCCCATCACCAGGTAGCACCCCGGCGGCACCTTCGATGGCACGCGGTCGTTCGGGATCGAATTGGGCGTGGTGTAGGCCGGCATCCGCGCGATCATGTGGTTGACCTTGCCCAGGTGTTCGGTCCACACCGTGGCGCCCATGTTCAGCATGATCTGGTCCACGCTGCGCTGCGGGTTGCCCACATAGGGGCCGATCTCCTCGGCGTTCACGCGCTGGCCGTTCACCCACAGCTCGGCGCCACGCACCTCGATGCTGTCGCCCGGCAGGCCGATCACCCGCTTGATCCAGTTCTGCGCCGGCACCGACGCGTGCGGATCACTGCAGCTCATGTCGCCGCTGCGCACCAGCTTGCCGCCTTCCTCACACAGGTAGCCGGGGAAGCGGAACACCACCACGTCGCCACGCTGCGGCTCGCCGAGATCGACCAGCTTGTTGTTGAACGCGGGCATGCGCAGGCCGTAGGCGAACTTGTTGACCAGGATGAAATCGCCCACGTCCAGCGTCGGCATCATCGAGCCCGACGGAATGCGAAAGGGTTCTGCCACGAACGAGCGCAGCAGCAGCACCACCAGCACCACCGGAAACAGCGAGCGCGACCAGTCCACTGGGGCCGGGTCGCGATACTCCCCGCCGGCTGCCTCCAGCCGCGCCTTGCGCTTCTTGTACAGGAACAGCCGGTCCAGCCCCCACACCACGCCGAACAGCACGGTGAGGCCAAGCAGGATGGCGGAAAAATCGAATTCCATGGGGGCTCCTTCGGAGCCGGGATACGGGATTCGGGATACGGGATTCGAAAGTGCGGCTGCTCCGAATCCTTTATCCCGAATCCCGTATCCCGGCTATTTGTCCACTTTCAAAACCGCCAGGAAGGCTTCCTGGGGAATTTCCACGCGACCGACCTGCTTCATGCGTTTCTTGCCTTCCTTCTGCTTCTCCAGCAGCTTCTTCTTGCGGCTGACGTCGCCACCGTAGCACTTGGCCAGAACATTCTTGCGCAGGGCTTTCACCGTGGAACGCGCGATGACCTGCGCACCGATCGCAGCCTGGATCGCCACGTCGAACTGCTGGCGCGGGATCAGGTCCTTCATCCGCTCGACCAGGTCGCGGCCGCGGCGGTCGGCGTGGCTGCGGTGCACGATCAGCGAGAGCGCGTCGACGCGGTCGCCATTGATCAGCACGTCCACGCGCACGAACGGGCCGGCATCGAAACGCTCGAAGTGGTAGTCCATCGAGGCGTAGCCGCGCGAAACGGATTTCAGCCGGTCGAAGAAATCCATCACCACTTCGGCCAGCGGCATCTCGTAGCTGATCTGCACCTGGGTGGCCAGGTACTGGATCGAGCGCTGCACGCCGCGCTTCTCCTCGCACAGGGTGATCACGTTGCCGATGTAGTCCGGCGGCGTGAGGATGTTGGCGACGATGATCGGCTCGCGGATCTCCTGCACCAGACTGGAATTCGTCGGCAGCTTGGCCGGGTTGTCCAACATCAGGATCGAACCGTCGGTCTTGAGCACCTCATACACCACGGTCGGCGCGGTGGTGATCAGGTTCAGATCGTATTCGCGTTCCAGCCGCTCCTGCACGATTTCCATGTGCAGCATGCCGAGGAAGCCGCAGCGGAAACCGAAGCCCATCGCCTCGGAGGATTCCGGCTCGAAGAACAGCGCGGCGTCGTTCAGGCGCAGCTTGTCCAGCGCTTCGCGCATCGCCGGGAAGTCGTCCGACGACACCGGGAACAGGCCGGCGAACACGCGTGGCTGCATGGTCTGGAAACCGGGCAGAGCCTTCTCGGCCGGCTTGCCGGCCAGGGTCAGCGTGTCGCCGACCGGCGCGCCGTGCACGTCCTTGATCGAGGCGTTGATCCAGCCCACTTCGCCGGCGCCGAGCTTGTCCAGCTTCTTGCGCTTGGGCGTGAACACGCCGACGTCGTCCACTTCGTGGGTGCGCCCGGTGGACATCACCAGCAGCTTGTCGCCAGGCTTGATCTCGCCCTGCATCACGCGCACCAGCGACACCACGCCGAGGTAGTTGTCGAACCACGAGTCGATGATCAGCGCCTGCAATCGGTCGGTATCGCGCGGCTTGGGCGGCGGAATGCGCGCGACGATCGCCTCCAGCACCTCGACCACGTTCAGGCCGGTCTTGGCGCTGATCGCCACCGCATCGGTGGCATCGATGCCGATCACCGCCTCGATCTCGCCCTTCACCTTCTCGATGTCGGCGGTGGGCAGGTCGATCTTGTTCAGCACCGGCACCACTTCCAGGCCCATCTCCACGGCGGTGTAGCAGTTGGCGACGGACTGCGCCTCCACGCCCTGGGCGGCGTCCACCACCAGCAGCGCGCCTTCGCACGCGGCCAGTGAGCGGCTCACCTCGTAGGAGAAGTCGACGTGGCCGGGCGTGTCGATGAAGTTGAGCTGATAGGTCTTGCCGTCGCGCGCCTTGTACGGCAACGACACCGACTGCGCCTTGATGGTGATGCCGCGTTCGCGCTCGATCGGATTGTTGTCCAGCACCTGCGCCTCCATCTCGCGGTCGGCCAGGCCGCCGCAGAGATGGATGATGCGATCGGCCAGGGTCGACTTGCCGTGGTCGATGTGGGCGATGATGGAGAAGTTGCGGATCAATTCCATGGAGCGCGGGCGGCCTGTCGGGCTTGGGCTTGCCATCACGCACCATGCGTGGCGGCGCGTCAGCACAAAGTGACGCTAACCCGGCATTATCGCAGAACCCGCCGCCGCCATGCGCAAACCACGCGGCGCCGCGTTACCGCCAGTCGCGCGCCGCCGCGGTCATTCGCCATCCGGTACGGTCAGGCCGATGAAACTGCTCTGTTCGCCGCGGCGCACCAGCAACAGTACCGTGCTGCCGGCCTTCACGCCCTTGGTGGCCGCCTCGAACTCGGCCACGCTGCCGACCTTCTGCTGGTTGACCATCAGGATGACGTCGCCCGTCTGCAATCCCGCCTGCGCCGCCACCGACCCGGTGATGTCGCCGATCACCACGCCCTGCCCCGGCTTCAGGCCGAGCTGGGTGCGGGTGTCGTCGTCGATCGACTGTACGGTCAGACCCAGCACGGCCGAGCCGCTGCGCGCCAGCGACGGGGCCGCGCCCTGGCCATTCATCGCGTTGCGGTCGCGCGAGGCCTCGCCGACGGTGACCTGGAGCGTCTGCTTTTTGCCGTTGCGCAGGATTTCCACCGGCACCTTGCTGCCCGGCTTGGTCATGCCCACCAGCGGCGGCAGGTCCGGGGCCTGCTGCAGCGTCCGCCCGTCGTAGGCCAGGATCACGTCGCCCGACTGGATGCCGGCCTTGGCCGCACCGCTGCCCGCGGTGACGTCGACCACCGCCGCGCCTACGCCGTTGTCCAGGCCGAACGCTTTGACCATGTCATCGTCGACCGGCTGCACCGTCACTCCCAGCATGCCGCGCGACACGTAGCCCTTGCTCTTGAGCTGCTGCACCGCGTTCATCGCCACGTCGATCGGGATCGAGAACGCCACTCCGGAGTAGGTGCCGGTGTTGGAATAGATCTGCGAGTTGATGCCCACCACCCGGCCCTGCAGGTCGAACAGCGGGCCGCCGGAATTGCCGCGGTTGATCGGCACGTCGGTCTGGATGAACGAGGTGTACGGCTGGTCGCGCTGGCCCAGGTTGCGGCCCACCGCGCTGACGATGCCCTGGGTCACCGTGTAGTCGAAGCCGAACGGCGAGCCGATCGCCAGCACCCACTGCCCCGGCTTGAGGCTGCGCGAGTCGCCGAGGGTCACCGCTGGCAGGCTGCCGCCGGCATCCACCTTGAGCAGGGCGATGTCATAGGTCGGGTCGGTGCCGATCACCTTGGCAGTCAGCGTGCGCCGGTCCTGCAGGCGCACGGTCACCTTGTCGGCATGGTCGACCACGTGGTTGTTGGTGAGGATGTAGCCATCGCCGGAAATGATGAAGCCCGAGCCCAGCGAGATGTGCTTCTGCTCCTGCGGCGACGGCATCATCGGCATGCCGAAGAAGCGCCGCAGGATCTCCGCCTGCGGGTCGTCCGGCATGCCCTGGCCGGGCATCGTCTGCCCATGCATGCTGCGACTGTTGCCCTGCCGCTCGCCGTTGTAGCGGGCCTCGACGTGCACCACGGCCGGCGCGTTCTTCTGCACGATACCGGTGAAGTCCGGCAGCGCCGCCGCGGCCGGCACCTGCGCCTGCACCGTACCGGCACTGGCGATGCCCAGCAGCGCAAAGCACGCCAGGCTGCGCAAGATGGAATGGTTCATGACTCCTCCTTGGTTGATGTCGGCCGGTAGACTTCGAGTGGATGGGTAATCCGGATGGCGGCGTGCCCGATACGGACACGCGCCGCCGAGCGGCCCGTGCGACGGGCCGGTGGAGGTAAAAGGGGCGAGAGCGAGCCGCGGGCAGTCACGCGGGCTCGTTTCATTGCGCGACGGCGGAAGCCCGGCGCGAGCGATCTGGTGCGGCCTGTCGCTCCGGGTCGAGCAGCAGCAGGTAGCTGCCGTCGTTGTTGTCGAGCATGCGGTAACGGGCCATCGAGGGATAACCCGACAGCCGCCGCGCATAGACTGGCTGGCTCTGGCCGAACGGCGCGCCGAGGGTGGCCGAGGCCTGCTGGCTGAGCAAACCGGCGGAATTGCCGCTGAGCCATGGCGGCACCGCGGCGGGAGAGGTTGTCGGCTTGCTTGCCGGCGCGGCGGCAACCGTACTGGCCTCCTGCTGGGTGGTCGAGGCGGTCAGGCGCTCGGCGTCGCCGGTCGGCTGGCCGATCATCAGCGCGACGGCGGCCACGCTGGCGGCGATCGCGCCACCGGTGGACCAGCGCAGCCAGTGGTTGCGCCGGGCCGAGGTCGCGGCAGGCGTCGATTCCTGCTCGATCGCCAGCATCACCCGCGCGGCAAAACCGGCGCCGGCCAGCGGCGGCAACTGCCGACGCAGACTGTCGCGGGCGACGTGGTAGCGGCCCCAGGCCTGCTGCAGCGAGGTGTCATGATCGAGCCGGCGCAGCAGGAAGCGCAGCTGCTCCTTCGGCAATTCGCCGTCGATGCCCGCGGAAAGGCTTTCCCGGGAGTCCTGATTCGTGCCTGCCTGATTCATGTCTGATCCTCGCGGTCCGACAACAGCGGCCGCAGCTTCTCGTCGATCGCCTCGCGCGCCCGGAAGATGCGCGAACGCACCGTGCCGATCGGGCAGCCCATCGCTTCGGCGATTTCATCGTAGCTGAGGCCATCCACCTCGCGCAGCGTGATGGCGGTCCGCAACTCTTCGGGCAAAGATTGGACAGTGGAAAACACGGATTGTTCAATTTCCTGGCGCATCAACTCGCGCTCGGGCGTGGCGCTGTCGTGCATGCGTTCGGCGCCGGCCATGAACTCCGCCTCGTCCGCGTCGATATCGCCGGAGGGAGGGCGCCGGCCCATCGCCACCAGGTGGTTCTTGGCGGTGTTCACCGCGATCTTGTACAGCCAGGTGTAGAACGCACTGTCGCCGCGGAACGAGCCGATCGCCCGCCACGCGCGGATGAACGATTCCTGCGCGATGTCCTCGCATTCAGCGTGGGTTCGCACGTAGCGTGAGACCAGTCCGATCACCTTGTGCTGGTATTTGCGTACCAGCAGGTCGAAGGCTCGCCGGTCGCCCTGCTGGACCCGCTCGACCAGCGCGCGGTCCAGTTCGTTTTCGCCCGTCCGGGCCGTATCCGTCGTCAATGCCGTCTTCCGCTGCGGGAGCTGTTTTGAACTGAACGCGGCGCTCAGACCGCGATCCGGCGCCCGAGTTCAGCATGCACCGGGTATCGCCCCACCACAACGCCATGCCTGGCATGGGCGTGCCCCGGACCCGTGACGGGTCGACCAAGTTATGGGGACGCCGGCCGCCGGCTCAAGCCGGCTCGGCCACCCGCGCCTTCAACAGGCGCTGGCGCTCGGCCAGCAGTTTGTCGAAACTTGCCGGCGGCAGCGGGCGGCAGAACAGGTAGCCCTGCAGTTCGTCGCAACCGTGCTGGCGCAGGAACTGCAGGTGCTGCTCGATCTCCACGCCTTCCGCCACCACCGCGCGTTTCAGCCGATGGGCCATCTCGATGGTGGCGCGCACGATCGCTTCGTCGTCGGGGTCCACCCCGATGTTGCGCACGAAGCTCTGGTCGATCTTGATGCGGTCGGCCGGCAGCCGGCGCAGGTAGTCCAGCGAGGCTGCACCGGTGCCGAAATCGTCGATCGCGATGTGGCAGCCCAGCCGGTGCAGCGCGTGCAGGTTCTCGACCAGGTTCGGCGCCTCCTTGATGCTGATGCTCTCGGTGACCTCCATTTCCAGCAGGGTGGGATCCAGCCCGGTTTCGCGCAACACGGTCGCCACGGTTTCCAGCAGTTGCGGTTCCATCAACTGCACCGCGGACAGGTTCACGCCCAGGCGCAGGCGCAGGCCGTAAAGCTGTTCCCATTCCTTCGCCTGGCGGCAGGCGGTGCGCATCACCCACTCGCCGATGGAGACGATCAGGCCGCTTTCCTCGGCCAGCGGGATGAACACCGCCGGGCTGATCATGCCCAGCTCGGGATGCTCCCAGCGCACCAGCGCCTCCATCCCCATGATGTCCTCGGTCTCGGTGTTGACCTGCGGCTGGTAGACCACGCGCAATTCACCGTTGCCCTCGGCGTGGCGCAGGCGGGTCTTCAGCGCCATGCCGTGCTGCTGGGCGTATTCCGGGCTCACCTCGTAGATCTGGAAGGTATTGCGGCCCTGGTGCTTGGCCGCGTACATCGCCTCGTCGGCATGCTTGAGCAGGGTCTGCGCGTCGCCGGCGTCGTCAGGGAAGAAGCTCAGGCCCATCGACGCGGTCACCTGCAGCTCGGTGCCGTCCTCCAGGAACAGCGGCGTCTCCATCACCTGCACGATCTTCTCGGCTACGCGCAATACGTCGTCGTTCTTCACGATATGGCGCAGCACCACGGTGAACTCGTCGCCGGCGTAGCGCGCCACCGTATCGGAAGCGCGGATGCTGCCGCACAGGCGCTGGGTGACCATGCGCAGCACCTGGTCGCCGGCGGCATGGCCGTAGGTGTCGTTGATCGCCTTGAAACGGTCGAGATCGACGAACAGCACCGCGAAGCACTCGCCGTTGCGGGTCGCCTCGCGGATGATGGTGTCCAGCCGGTCGTTGAACAGCAGCCGGTTCGGCAGGCCGGTCAGGGCGTCGACCAAGCCCTCCGCGCGGCCCTGCTCGCGGGTGCGGCCCAGCTCCAGCATCTGCGCGAAGCGCGCCGCAGCGCAGCGCAGCACCGGCTCGATGATGCCCATCTTGCCAAAGCCGCGCCGACTGCCGGCCAGCATCGCGCCGAGCACGGTATGCCGCTCGTCGTACAACGGCAGGCCGGCAAACCCGGCCAGGTCGAGTTGCTGCAGCAGCGGGTCCACTGACGCCAGCCGCTTCGCGTCGGTGCGGTACAGGATGGGCTTGCCGCCGAGCACCAACTGCAGCGAACTCTGCAGCGTTGGCGGCGGCCATGCCGGCTCGTCGCCGTTCCACAGCCGCAGCATCTGGACCGGCGCGTCGCCGTCCTGGCGCGCCGACCAGACGGCCAGGTAGTCCAGGCCCAGCTCGTCGAACAGCAGGCGGCCGGCGGCGTTCTGCGCGTCGACGCCGCTGGTCGAGGCGAAGATGCGCGACAGCAACGACAACGCAGCTTCTGCCCGCAGGTCGGCGCGATCGCTGCGGAACATCAAGGCCAGTGCCTCGCGTCCGGCATGCCGGATGCGCCGCACGCTGGCCTGGCCGGTATCGGCGCCGATCGCCGACTTGCGCTGGCAGGGATACCAGCCGCGGTTGGCTTCGGCCAGCACCTGGTCGATCGCAATGCCCTCGAAGCGCAGCACCTCGGCCAGCGGCAGGCCTTCCCACTGGCTGGCATGCATGCGGCTGTGCCGCGCCACCGTGGGGCTGACCTCGAGCAGGCGGCCGGTCTGCGCATCGGCGATCAGCCACTCGCTGTCGCTCTCGTCGAACACGTAGCGGTAATCCTCATGCGCGTCACCGTCAGAGGCGGCCGCAGGAGGGCGCCGCTGGCCGTTGCGGGCCTGCCAGCGCCGCCAGCGCGGCACCAGTTCGTTGCCAATCTGCGCGGCCGAAAGCCAGTCGGCGACGCCGGTCGGCAGGTCGCTCGGACCCAGCGTGGCGTCATCGCCCAGCACCACGATCAGCGGCGTGTCGGCGCCGCCCGGCAGGCGGTGCAGCTGCTCGCAAGCAATGCGCGCCTGCACCTCGTCACCGGCCAACACCACCACGATCAGCTGCAGCGGCGGCAGCGCGGCGCGGCCTTCGAGCAGGATCGCCGCGTGCGACACGTCGCGCGCGCTGTGGATCTGCGGATAACCCGCCTGGTCGAGTGCGTCGAACAGGCTGCGGCGCAGTTCGCGCTGGGCGGCAACCACCAGAATGCCGGAATTCATCTGCCTACCGGCCTCAAACCAGCCAGCGACCGTCGCGCAGACGCAGTCGCCGCGGCTGGCTGTCTTCGCTGCCCACGCGTGTCGCCAGTTCGCCCAGGTGCTCGACCAGCGCCACTGGCGCGTCGATCAGCACCACGCGGCGCAGGTGGCCCTTGGGCGCGCGGGCAAGCTGACGCAGCAAAGTGGCGTCCATCGCCGACAGCGGCAGCTCCAGTCCGAGCAGGAAATACACGCCGAAATGCATGCTCTGCTGCATGTAGCGCAACGCGTTGCCCAGCCGCTGGCACTCCGGCACCCGCACCTGCGCATCGCGCAGGCTGCCCAGGCCGGTGTCTGGCTGCCACAGGTACACCGCCTGCCCGGTGTGCCGGGCGATTGCGCGGAACTGGTCGATCAGGGCATGGACGTCCTTGCAGTCCAGCACCACCAGACCGCTGGGAGCGGCCAGGACGCGCTCGAAAATCTCGGCGCCGGCTTGCGGCGGAACGGAGGCCAGTGCTGAAGTCATTGCGTCTGCGTCCTGCCGTCTGGCGATAGTGGGCGGTGAAACCACCCCGCTGGCGACCGCCCGGCCGGCTGCGGCGGGCGGTTTTGCGGAACCGGGCCCGATTTCACACCGGCGTCGGCGCACGGTCAAGCAAGTACGTCACATCTCGCAATCATGGCAGCGGAACGGTATGGTTCAGGCCTCGACCACCACGCCCCTACGCCCATGTTCGAAGGATTGCGTTTCAACCACTGGAAGACCAGCGAAGGCGACGACGGCGTCGTCACGCTGACCCTCGACCGCGCCGGCAGCAGCGTCAATGCGATTTCCCGCGCGGTGCTGGACGAGCTGGAACAGATCGTCGAGCGGCTGGCGATCGAGAAGCCGGCCGGCGTCATCGTCCATTCGGCGAAGCCCTCGGGCTTTGCCGTCGGCGCCGACGTCAAGGAATTCATCGGGTACGCGAAGCACGACAGCGTGCTGGAGAACATCGAGCACGGCCAGCGCGTCTACGAGGCGCTGGCGCGGCTGCCCTGCCCGACCGTGGCGGCCGTGCATGGCGCCTGCATGGGCGGCGGCACCGAGCTGATGCTGGCCTGCCGCCAGCGCATCGCTGCCGACGACGACAAGACGAAGATCGCCCTGCCCGAGGTAATGCTGGGCATCCATCCCGGCTGGGGCGGCACCGCGCGCCTGCCGCGGTTGATCGGCGCCACCGAGGCGCTGCCGTTGATGCTGACCGGCAAGTCGCTGTCGGCGAAGCGTGCGCTGGGCCTCGGCGTGGTCGACCGGCTGGCCCGCCCAAACGAACTGCTCGCCGAAGCGAAACTGCTGTTGCGCCACCCCGCACCCCGCCCGTTCGCCCGGCGCGCCAAGGCGTGGGCCAGCAATACCTGGCTGGCCCGGCAGATCCTGGCGCCGATGGTGTTCAAGCAAACCGCCGCGAAGGTGCGCAAGGAACATTACCCGGCACCATTTGCGATCATCGATGTGTGGCAGCGCGGCGGTTCCGGCATCCAGCAGCGGCTGAAGATCGAGGCACGCTCGGTGGCGAAGCTGGCGCAGACGCCGACCGCACGGAACCTGATCCGCATCTTCTTCCTGCAGGAGCGGCTGAAGGCCCAGGGCAGCGGCACCGAGCACGGCATCAAGCACGTGCACGTGGTCGGCGCCGGCGTAATGGGCGGCGACATCGCCGCGTGGGCGGCGTTGAAGGGCTTTGAGGTGACCCTGCAGGACCGCGAGATGAAATTCGTCCAGCCTGCGCTGGATCGCGCCCGCCAGCTTTACGAGAAGAAACTGAAGACGCCGGAGCAGGTCGAGGCCGCGATGCGTCGCCTGCGTGCGGACGTCGAGGGCAGCGGGGTGGCCTCGGCCAACCTGGCGATCGAGGCGATCTACGAGAACGCCCGGGCGAAGGAGGCCTTGTATGCCAGCATCGAACCGCAGTTCCGGGCCGACGAAATCCTCGCCAGCAATACCTCCAGCATCCCGCTGGACGAGCTGCGCGGGAACCTGAAGGCGCCGCAGCGATTCCTCGGCCTGCACTTCTTCAATCCGGTGGCGCAGATGCCGCTGGTGGAGGTGGTGCGCCACGACCGGCTCGACCCGGCCATCGAGAAGCGCGCGCTGGCGTTCTGCAAGGCGATCGGCAAGCTGCCGGTGGCGGTCAAGGGCACGCCGGGTTTCCTGGTCAACCGCATCCTGATGCCGTACCTGCTGGAAGCGCTGCGCCTGTACAGCGAGGGCGTGCCCGGCCCGGTACTGGACCGGGAGGCGAAGAAGTTCGGCATGCCGATGGGGCCGATCGAGCTGGCCGACACGGTAGGCCTGGACGTGTGCGCCTCGGTCAGCAAGGAACTGGCGCCGTTCCTGGGACTGGAACTGCCGCCGGGGCTGGAGGAGAAACTCGCGGCCGGCAAGCGCGGCAAGAAGGACGGCCAGGGCCTGTACGTGTGGCAGGGCGGCAAGCCGGAGAAGCCCGAGATCGACAAGGAATACGTAGCGCCGCCGGACGTGCAGGAGCGGATGATCCTGCCGATGGTCAACGAGGCGGTCGCCTGCCTCGCCGACGGCGTGGTCGACGACGCCGACCTGCTCGACGCCGGCGTGATCTTCGGCACCGGCTTCGCGCCGTTCCGCGGCGGCCCGATCCAGTACGTGCGCAGCGAAGGCGCCGACAAGCTCAAGGGCAGGCTCGAACAGCTGGCGCAGCGCTACGGCGACCGCTTCCGGCCGAAGAACGGCTGGGAGCTTCCGGCGCTGGCGCAGGGCGACGAGTAGCAAGCCGCGAACATGGGAGGCGGCCAGGCCGTCTCCCGCCCGATCACCACATCAGGTCGTCGGGCACGCCATCGTCGTCCGCACCGGCAGACGGATCAACCAGCAGCGCCAGCAGGTGCGGATCGATCTCGCGCACCTGCTCGGCAATCCCGCGGCTGACCAGCAGGTAACGACCGCCGTGCTGCACCACGCCCAGTTCACCGGCGTTGAGCGCCGCCAGTTGCGCGGCATCCACATGCACGCGGCGGATTTTGCCGGCGTACTCGAAATTGCGCGGGTGGTCGGCCTCGGCCTTGTTCAGCGCCTTGCCTTCGAGCAACCGCTGGATCTGCTGCTTGCGCTCGCGCCGCAACCGCGCCTGTTCGGCGGCCTCGCGTTCGATCTGCTGGCGTTCGCGCGCTTCGGTCTGGGCGCGCAGCGCGTACGCCTTGGCCAGGTCGATGTCCTGCTGGCTTTGCCCCGCGGGCCGTGCGGCGTGCGACGCTGCATGTGGCTTGCCGCCCTTGCGTACGGGCTTGCCCGACGACGGCGGGGGCGGGCGCTTGGGCTCGCGCGCGCGGTCCTGCTGGACCTGTTTGACGATGCCGCTCTTGAGCAGCTGATCGCGCAGGGAATCGGCCATGCGGGTAGTCCGTGATCGACGGTTGGAATGGATTGGCTCAGTAATGCGGCGGTGGCGGTTCGTTGTGCGGATCGTCGCCCTGCGCGATGCGCATCGATGCCATCTCGCCGCGCAGGTCGCGCAGCGCGCGCTCCAGCGCGGCGATCCGCTGCGACTGGTCGGCGTCCGCCGTGGTCAGCGCCTGCACTGCCTCGTCGATGAAGGTCAGCTTGACCTCCATCTCGTCGAGCCTGCGGGCGAGCATGTCGTTCGGGCCGTTCATCGCGGCGCTTGCAGGCTGCGGCCGCGGCCGATGCCGTAGTAGGCCAGGCCCGCCTCCTCCACCACGGCCGGGTCGTACAGGTTGCGTCCGTCGAATACGGCCGGCACCGCCAGCGCCCCGCGGATCGCCGCAAAATCGGGGCTGCGGAACGTTTTCCACTCGGTGACCACCGCCAGCACGTCGGCGCCCTGCACGGCGTCCATGGCGTGTTCGCACAGCACCAGATCGGCGCGCTCGCCGTACAGCCGCCGGGCTTCCTCGCGCGCTTCCGGGTCGAACGCGCGCACCTTCGCGCCGGCTTCCCACAGCTGTTCCATCAGGCGCCGGCTGGAGGCCTCGCGCATGTCGTCGGTATTCGGCTTGAACGCCAGACCCCACAGCGCCATCGTGCGGCCGGCCAGCTGGCCGTCGAAATGCCGCGAGATCAGCTCGAACAGCTTGCCCTTCTGCTGCCGGTTGACCGTCTCGACCGCACCGAGCAGGTGCGCCTCGTAGCCGTGCGCGTGCGCGGTGCGCTCCAGCGCCTGCACATCCTTGGGAAAGCACGAACCGCCGTAACCGGCGCCCGGATAGATGAAGCTGTAGCCGATGCGCGGGTCGGAGCCGATGCCCTGGCGCACCAGCTCCACGTCGGCACCCACCCGCTCGGCGATGTTCGCGATCTCGTTCATGAAGCTGATCTTGGTCGCCAGCATCGCGTTGGCGGCGTACTTGGTCAGCTCGGCCGAGCGCTCGTCCATCACCACCATGCGGTCGTGGTTGCGGTTGAACGGCGCGTACAGCTTGCGCAGCAACGCCACCGCGCGCGTGCTGGAAGCGCCCACCACGATGCGGTCGGGGCGCAGGCAGTCTTCCACCGCCGCGCCTTCCTTCAGGAACTCCGGATTCGACACCACGTCGAATTCCACCGCGGCATGGCGCGCCGCCAGCTCGGCCGCGACGGCCTCGCGCACGCGGTCGGCGGTGCCCACCGGCACGGTCGACTTGTTCACCACCACGGCGTAACGCTCCAGATGCCGGCCGATGGTGGCGGCCACCTTCTGCACGTACTGCAGGTCGGCGCTGCCGTCTTCGTCCGGCGGGGTGCCCACGGCGATGAAGATCAGCTCGCCGTGGGCGATCGCCGGGGCCGCCTCGGTGGTGAAATCGAGCCTGCCGCTGGCGTGGTTGCTTTGCACGATCGACTCCAGGCCCGGCTCGTAGATCGGGACCTCGCCGCGCTTCAGCCGCCCGACCTTGCCCGCGTCGATGTCGACACAGACCACGTGGTTGCCCATTTCCGCCAGGCAGGCACCGGTGACCAGGCCCACATAACCGGTACCGAAGATGGTGACTTTCATCATCGCTGCAGCAATCCCTTGAAAATCAAGCCGTCTATTCTAGCCGCTCGAACGCGCCAGGCGGCAGCATGCCCAACGACGAAAAAACGGAAGGGCGCGAATCGCTTCGCGCCCTTCCGCCGGATCGTCGCCGCAAGGCGGCGGTGGAACTTCGAGATTACTTGCCGGCCGGGGCGCCCGCCGGCGTCGGACCGGTCTTGACCAGGGTCACATCGAAGATCAGCGTGGCATTCGGCGGCATCGGCGGCTGCGGCTCGGCGCCATAGGCCAGCGCAGCCGGGATGAACAGCTTGTAATGGCCGCCCACCTGCATCAGCTGCAGGCCTTCGCGGAAGCCCGGGATCACGCCGGCCAGCGGAATCTTGGCCGCGCCCGGCGGGTTGTGCTTGGCGGAGGCGTCGAACACCTGGCCGTCGACGAAGCTGCCGGTGTAGTTGATCTCGACCGTGTCGTTCGGGCCCGGACGGGCGCCCGTGCCCTGGCTGAGCACCTGGTACTGCAGGCCCGACGCGGTGGTCTTCACGCCTGCCGCCGTCTTGTTCTTGGCCAGGAAGGTGTCGCCCTCGGCCTTGTTCTTGGCTGCCAGCTTGGTCATCTCGGCCTGATACTTGGCCTGGATCTTGGCCATGAAGGCTTCGTGCACCTGCTTGGCTTCGGTTTCGCTCATGGTCGGCTTCTGGCCGGACAGCGCCGCCTTCACCGCATTGGCCACCGCGTTCGGGTCCAGTTCGTCGCGCATGATCGGCGGAACCTGGGAAGCAATCTCCCAACCCACCACATAGCTGGCCTTCGCCTTGTCGACGGTACCGGCCGCGCCAGCGGTCTGGGCGACAGCGCTGGCCGTCATGCCCAGCGCCACGGCCATCGCGACCGCCGTCAGCGTGGGACGCAGAAAGTGCTTCATTCGTAACTCCCTCATGTATGGATATGCCGGCATTGCCGTCCGAGCCCCTCCGATAGAGGCAGGCTCCGCATTGTGCGGCGCTTGTCTGGTCTTGGCAACGAGTCCGGGCTGTGACCGTCAGTCGGGATAAAGGTTCAACCTTCCCGGGCGCCGCGTGCGTCAGCCCGCACCGTCCCCGGGCGGGGTGGGCTTTTCCAGGGTCTCCTTCAGCGCCGCCTGCAGCCGCGCATGCATCTTCACCAGGCCGCGCCACAGCACCACCGCCACCAGCACGCCCAGCACGAGCAGGGACAGCGCGACGCCGCGGGGCGGCAGGATGGCCGAACTGAGTGCGCTCACCAGCAGCGCCAGCGCCAGCAGGGTGGCCAGCGGAATGACCCTCGCCAACACGTTGCGGATGGCCTGGGTGTAGGCGCCGGCAAACCGCTCGCGTATGCCGATCTCCGCCAGCAGCATGCCCAGCGCCCCGGCCTTGCGGTAGACCGCAATCAGCATGGGCAGGGACAGGAACAGCGCGGCGGCCCAGATCAGCGTGTGGCGCAGCTCCCGGTCGATGCCCAGCATCGAGAACCAGCTCCAGTTGTGCGCATTGACGTAGGCGCCGATCACGAACAGCGCCACCACCAGCAGCACGTTGATGCCGATATGCCACAGCAGGCGGCGGAACATGGCGGCGATTGCCGCGTTTTCATCGACCGGCTTGAGGTTCTCCAGCCAACCGCTGTAGCTGGTCGCCAGCAACCTCAACGAACGCGGCGTCAACCTGCGCAGGCCATCGGCCAGGCCGTCGGCGGAACGGTTCAGATAAGGCGAGGCAGCCATGCACAGCACCGAGACCGCCACGGCGATCGGGTAGATGAAGTTGCTGATGACGCCAAGCGAGAGCCCAAGCGTGGCGATGACGAAGGAGAACTCGCCAATCTGCGCCATGCCCAGCCCCGCACGCAGTGCCGTGCGTGGTTCGTGCCCGACCATGAAGACGCCCAGGCTGCACGTCAGCGTCTTGCCGACGATCACGACCGCCGCGATCAGCAGCGCCGGCAACGCGTACTGCAGCAGCATCGCCGGGTCGATCTTCAGGCCGATCGCCACGAAGAACAGCGCAGCGAACATGTCGCGCAGCGGCTCCACCAGGTGCAGCACCCTCCCCACGCTGCGCGACTCGGCCACCACCGCGCCGGCCAGGAAAGCGCCCAGCGCCACGCTGAAACCCATCCATGCCGCGAACAGGCTGGCGCCGAAACAGATGCCGAGCACGCTGACCAGCAGCGTTTCGTCGCGATCGAAACCGGCCACATAATCCACCAGCCGCGGCAGCAACAGCAGGCCCAGGATCATCCCGACGATCACGAACAGGCCCAGGTGGCCGACCAGCGCGAACGCGGTCTCCGCCTCCACCGAACCGCCGATCGCCACGGCGGTGAGCAAGGTCAGCATGACGATGGCCAGCATGTCCTCGGCCACCAGCAGCCCGATCACCAGTTGGGCGAACGGTTGCTGCCGCTGGCCGCCCTCCGCCAGCGTGCGCGTCGCCACCATGGTGGAGGACAGCGAGATGATCGCGCCAAGAAAGAGCGCGTCCTTGCCGCTCCAGCCGAACAGACCGCCAATGCCGTAGCCGATCCACAGCATCAGCCCGACCTCGGCCACGGCCGCGACCAGCACGCCGACACCGACCTCGCGCAGCTTGCGCACGCTGAACTCGAGGCCCAGCGTGAACATCAGCAGCACCACGCCGAGATTGGAGATGTCGTCGATCGCGCGCGGATCGCCCACCAGCACGCCCGGCGTGTGCGGCCCGATCAGCACGCCGGCCAGGATGTAGCCCAGCAGCACCGGTTGCCGCATCCGCTGGAACAGAATCGTGGTGGCACCGGCCACGATCATCACCACGGCCAGGTCGCGGATGAAACCGATTTCGTGCATGCATCGACTCTACATAGGAAGGCGCGAACCGCTGCAGCTTAAACGAAGCACGACGGCATCCAGCCGGATCGCCGGACGGGACGATGGCGGCGAACAATTTCGCATCGACATGCGCAAAAAAGGCTTGACGGACATGCTGGTCGCACCTATTCTTCTCGGCTTCCAGCGGCGGGGCCATAGCTCAGCTGGGAGAGCGCCTGCATGGCATGCAGGAGGTCGGCGGTTCGATCCCGCCTGGCTCCACCAATGATTCAGTACAAGTCCTTTGCGAGAACCCGCACTTCCATGTGCGGACTTTTCGAAAAAGCAACGTCCCCATCGTCTAGAGGCCTAGGACATCACCCTTTCACGGTGGCGACCGGGGTTCGAATCCCCGTGGGGACGCCAAGTTGGCTCGCGGAAAGCGTTGCAAACGCGGAGTGGTAGTTCAGTCGGTTAGAATGCTGGCCTGTCACGCCGGAGGTCGCGGGTTCGAGTCCCGTCCACTCCGCCATCATCCAAGCAGAAAGCCCGCCTTGCGCGGGCTTTTTGCTGTGGGTGTCAGTGTATTTGTGCGCTCATCCATGTGCGCAAAGATCAAGAGGCAGCCATCCATGGCTGCACTTGCTTGTACTTATGCGCTCATCCCTGCGCGCTGGAAAGTCAAAAGGCGGCCATCCCTGGCCGCACTTTCAAACAAGGCTGCCACCTTTCGGCTGTTCCGGTTGCGGCTGCAGCGTGCCGACGGAGTGTCCCTGCTCGGCCAGATACTCCAGCCAGCGTGACAGGAACCCGTTCATGCGCAGACGATGCTGGAACACGGTATGCGCCGGTGGGAACGGCCCCAGCACCTGCCATAGGTGCCGGCCGGGATGGCAGTGCAAGGCTTCCGCCACGTGCGCGTCGGTATACATGCGCAACTGTGCCGACGGCGCGCGCTGGCCGGTATGCGCGTCGACGAAATCGTAGGTGAGCTCCAGCTCCAGCGTGTACGGGTGGCACTCCTGCAGGTACAGGTGCACGTCCAGCCCGTCGCCGACATTGGAAACGTAGCGGCCCGGCGCCAGCTGCTGCGGCGCGAACAGCCGCGTCAGCCGATGATAGTTCTCCGCGTACAGCCCCATCAGGAACTCGAAGCGTCCCGGCAACAGGCTGCGGCGGTTGTCCAGTACGACGCTCATGCGAAACGCGGGCTCCTGTCAGAACATGGTCCGCTCGATACCGAAGCGGTCGAAGATCTTGCTGGCGATCTCCTCGATCGACACATGCGTGGTGTTGAGGCTGGGGATGCCGGCCTGGCGCATCAACCGATCGGCCTGTTTCAGTTCCCAGCGGCACTGCTGCAAGGTGGCGTAGCGGCTGCCGGCGCGACGCTGCTCGCGAATCTGCGCCAGCCGCACCGGGTCGATGGTCAGTCCGTACAGCCGGTCCCGGTACGGGCACAGGCGCGACGGCAGTTCGAGTTTCTCGAGGTCCTCGTCGGTCAGCGGATAGTTGGCGGCGCGCACGCCGTAATGCAAGGCCATGTAGAGGCAGGTCGGCGTCTTGCCCGAGCGCGACACCCCCACCAGTATCAAGTCGGCCTCGGCGTAGTTCACGTCGATGCCGTCGTCATGCGTGAGCGCATAGTTGGTGGCGTTGATGCGTGCTTCGTACTTGTCGAAATCGACCAGCCCATGCGAGCGGTTCACCAGGCCGGTGCGCTTGGTGCCAAGCTCATCCTCCAGCGGGCCGATGAACGGCGCGAACACGTCCAGCATCAGCGCGCCACTGGCGGCGACGATCTCGCACAGTGCGCGATCGGCCATGGTGTTGACCACGATCGGCCGCTGCCCGGTCTGCGCGTAGTTGGTCTTGATCCGCAGCGCAGCAGTTTCCGCCTTGTGCGCATTGTCGGTGAACGGCAGCCGATGCTTGTCGAACCGCACGTCCTCGAACTGCGCCAGGATGCTGTTGCCGATCGTCTCCGCGGTGATGCCGGTGGAGTCGGAGATGAAGAAAACCGTTCGCTGCATACGGGGTCCTGCTTGGGGAAAGCGTTTGGGGGCACCTTAGCGCAAGCGGGAAATCCACCGCCAGCTGACTGGTATGCCGTTGGAATGACATCTGCCTGCAATGGTCTTCTTGTGCCGCGCACCATCCGCAGCGGACAATACCAGTTCTTTGCAACCCGCTCCGGGCCTTCGTGGCGCGCCCATTCCACTTACCTGCAGTGCTTTCCCTTAAGGAGACACCCTTGAACGACCTGGTGCTTTGGCTCGACCACCTGCGCATGACCGACCTGGGCAAGGTCGGCGGCAAGAACGCCTCGCTCGGCGAGATGATCGGCAACCTCGCCAAGCTCGGCGTGTCAGTGCCCGGCGGCTTCGCCACCACCGCCAGCGCGTTCCAGCAATACCTGGAAAAGAGCGGGCTGGCCAAGCGCATCCAGGAGCGACTGGCGTCGCTCGATGTCGACGACGTCGACACCCTGGTGGCCGCTGGCAAGGAGATCCGCGGCTGGATCATCGACACCGCCCTGCCGGCCGAGCTTGAACAGGCCATCCGCGACGCCTACGCCAAGCTGTGCAAGGACGCCGGCGCCGACAATATCGCCGTGGCGGTGCGCTCTTCGGCGACGGCGGAAGACCTGCCCGACGCCTCGTTTGCCGGCCAGCAGGAAACCTTCCTCAACGTGATCGGCATCGACGACGTGCTGTACAAGGTCAAGGAAGTCTTCGCCTCGCTGTACAACGACCGCGCCATCGCCTACCGCGTGCACCAGGGCTTCAAGCACGAGGACGTGTTCCTGTCCGCTGGCGTGCAGCTGATGGTGCGCTCGGACGTGGGTGCCGCCGGCGTGCTGTTCACGCTGGACACCGAGTCGGGCTTCCGCGACGTGGTGTTCGTCACCGGCAGCTACGGCCTCGGCGAGATGGTCGTGCAGGGCGCGGTCAACCCGGACGAGTTCTACGTGTTCAAGCCCACGTTGAAGGCCGGCAAGCCCGCCCTGCTCCGCCGCAGCCTCGGCGCCAAGCAGTTGCGCATGGTCTATTCCAGCGCGCCGGGCGAGCGGGTGAAAACCGAAGACACTCCGGTCGAACTGCGCAACCGCTTCTGCATCAGCGATGCGGACGTGCAGGAGCTGGCGAAGCAGGCGCTGGTCATCGAGCAGCACTATGGCCGCCCGATGGACATCGAGTGGGCGAAGGACGGCTACAGCGGCAAGCTGTACATCGTGCAGGCACGTCCGGAAACGGTGAAGTCGCGCGCCCATGCCACCCAGCTCGAGCGCTTCCAGCTCAACGAGAAGGGCAAGGTGCTTGCCACGGGCCGCGCCATCGGCCAGAAGATCGGCGCCGGCAAGGCGCGTGTGGTCCGCTCGCTGGCCGACATGAACAAGGTGCAGAACGGCGACGTACTGGTGGCCGACATGACCGACCCCGACTGGGAGCCGGTGATGAAGCGCGCCTCGGCGATCGTCACCAATCGCGGCGGCCGCACCTGCCACGCGGCAATCATCGCGCGCGAGCTGGGCGTGCCCGCCGTGGTCGGCACCGGCAACGCGCTGGAGCTGATCCCGGACGGCGCCGAGGTCACCGTGTCCTGCGCCGAAGGCGACACCGGCACGATCTACCAAGGCCTCCTGAAGTTCGAGCGCATCACCGCCGACCTCGGCGCGATGCCCGAGGCCCCGCTGAAGATCATGATGAACGTGGCCAACCCCGAGCGCGCGTTCGACTTTGGCATGCTGCCGAACGCCGGCATCGGCCTGGCCCGCCTGGAGATGATCATCGCCAGCCACATCGGCGTACACCCGAAGGCGCTGCTGGAATATGCCAAGCAGGATGCCGAGACCAAGGCGAAGATCGACGAACGCATGGCTGGCTACGCCGATCCGGTGTCGTTCTACGTCGACCGCCTCGCCGAGGGCATCGCCACCATCGCCGCCTCGGTCTACCCGAAGCCGGTGATCGTGCGCCTGTCCGACTTCAAGTCCAACGAATACGCCGGTCTGATCGGCGGCTCGCGCTACGAGCCGCACGAGGAAAACCCGATGATCGGCTTCCGCGGCGCCAGCCGCTACGTCGACCCCAGCTTCGCCGAGGCGTTCGCCCTGGAATGTCGCGCGGTCAAGCGCGTGCGCGAGGCGATGGGTCTGACCAACGTGTGGGTGATGATCCCGTTCGTGCGCACGCTCGGTGAAGGCCGCAAGGTGATCGAGGCGCTGGCAAAGAACGGCCTCAAGCAGAACGAGCACGAGCTCAAGGTCATCATGATGTGCGAGGTGCCCTCGAACGCGCTGCTTGCCGACGAGTTCCTCGACATCTTCGATGGCTTCTCGATCGGCTCCAACGACCTCACCCAGCTCACCCTGGGCCTGGACCGCGATTCGTCCATCGTCGCCGGCCTGTTCGACGAACGCGATCCGGCGGTGAAGAAGCTGCTGGCGATGGCGATCAAGACCGCGCGCGCCAAGGGCAAGTACATCGGCATCTGCGGCCAGGGTCCCAGCGACCACCCGGACCTGGCCGAGTGGCTGATGGAACAGGGCATCGAATCGTTGTCGCTGAACCCGGACACCGTCGTCGACACCTGGCTGCGGCTGGCCAAGAAGAAGGCTGGCTGAGCCGCCCAT
Organism: Rhodanobacter sp. FW106-PBR-R2A-1-15; assembly: GCF_058789735.1. Lineage (NCBI taxonomy): Bacteria > Pseudomonadati > Pseudomonadota > Gammaproteobacteria > Lysobacterales > Rhodanobacteraceae > Rhodanobacter > Rhodanobacter sp. FW106-PBR-R2A-1-15. The sequence goes on from NZ_JBYTEM010000019.1 coordinate 34,873, forward strand.
CCGGTCGCGACAGGCGGGCGTCCGCCCTGCTTGTCATGACCGGGAGCACCGCGTAGACTTGCCGGCTCGCGTGGACCACGCGCACCCCTTCGGAGAGGTGGCAGAGTGGTCGAATGTACCTGACTCGAAATCAGGCGTACGTGTAAGCGTACCGTGGGTTCGAATCCCACCCTCTCCGCCAGACACAAAAACGCCCCTTCGTGGGGCGTTTTTGTGTCTGGCGGAGAGGGTGGTGTGGACGAACCCACCCGGGTGATCCGGCGCACCCTACGCCTCACCCTTCGGGCCATCGGCTACGCCGATGTTCGCTTCGGCATCCTGCCTTCGCGAGCGACGAATTCGCCGGGAGCGAATTCGGACAGCCGCAGGCTGGTCCCGCAACGCGCAGCGCGGAGGGGTCGGGGCCATGAATGGCCCCGGCAATCCCCACCCAACCATCGCGCGCAGCCTGCGCTTTTGCACCAGCCTCCAACATCCGTCATGCTCCTCCACATCCATCCTGCCTCGCCTCCCATGATCGAATTCGGACACGGCACCCACGTCGGCCTGCGTCGCACGCGCAATGAGGACACCTACTACGCCGACGCCTCGCTCGGCCTGTTCCTGGTCGCGGACGGCATGGGTGGGCACCAGCACGGCGAAGTCGCATCGGCCCTGGTGCGCGACACCGTGATCGAGGTGGTCGGCCGCGGCCAGAGCCTGATCGAGGCGATACACGTCGCTGCCAGGCGGCTGCTGGCACGAAGCCGGCACAACATCGACGTGCTGCCGATGGGCACCACGATTGCTGCGCTGCGGACGAGCGACGACGGCTACGAAGTCGCCTGGGTCGGTGACAGTCGGATCTACCTGTGGAAACAGGGCCTGCGGCAGATCAGCCACGACCACTCGCTGGTACAGGCGCTGGTCGAGGCTGGCCGGCTCGACCCGGCACAGGCATCGCAGCATCCCCAGCGCAACGTGCTCACCCAGGCGCTCGGCGTGACCACTGCCGAACAGTTGCACATCGGTATGGCCCGCGGCGAGCTGGAGCCGGGTATGACCTTCTTGCTGTGCAGCGATGGGCTCACCGAGAACGTCAATGACACGGCAATCGCGCGCACGATTGCACGCTCCGAGCTGGCTGCTCAGGAATGCGTGGACCAGTTGCTGCTGGACGCGCTCGACGGTGGCGGCGACGACAATATCACCGTGCTGATCGTGCGTTCCCGCTGAGCCGGCGCTGCACACTCACCCCAACCGCCGCCACACGCTCTGCCCATCCGCACCGCTCTTGTCCAATGCATCCAGGCGTTGTTCATGTGCCGACAACTCCTCCGCCGAGGCACGCAATACCCGCGGCCGCACATGCAGCACCACCGGCGCAGCCACCATCACGTCGAGCTGTTCGCTCGCCCCCTCGAAGCCAAGGTCGAAGGCCACCTGTCCCGAGGTCATCGCCAGGTACACGTCGGCCAGCAGCTGCGCGTCGATCAGGCCGCCGTGCAGGTCGCGCCGCGAGTTGTCCACGCCGAGCCGTTTGCACAACGCATCGAGGCTGTTGCGTTGGCCGGGGTAGCGCTCGCGCGCCATCGCCAGGGTGTCCAGCACGCTGCAGCGGTCGCCGATCCGGCCGGCGTGTTCACCCAGCCGGGCCAATTCGGCATCGAGAAAGCCGATGTCGAAGCTGGCGTTGTGGATGATCAGCTCGGCGCCGTCGATGAAGGCGAGGAACTCCGTCGCCACCTCAGCGAAGCGCGGCTTGTCGAGCAGGAACTCGTCCTCGATGCCGGTGACCAGTCGGGCGCCCTGGTCGATCGCCCGATCCGGGTTCAGGTAGGTCTGGTAGTGCCGACCGGTAAGTCGGCGCTCGACCAGTTCGACGCAGGCGATTTCCACCAGCCGGTGGCCCTGGCGCACTTCCAGGCCGGTGGTTTCGGTGTCGAGAACGATCTGCCTCATGCCCTGCCCTTCAACAGTTCGGCCTGTTCGCGCGCGGCCTGGTCGACGCGTTCATTCTCGCTGTGGCCGTTGTGGCCCTTCACCCACTGCCAGCGCACCTGGTGGTCGCCGATCGCATCGGACAGGCGCTGCCACAAGTCCTGGTTCTTCACCGGCTTCCGGTCGGCCGTGCGCCAGCCGTTCGCGCGCCATTTCGGCAGCCACTGCTCGATGCCCTGCATCACGTAGCGCGAGTCCGTGGTGAGGGTCACCCGGCACGGCCGCTTCAATGCCTCCAGCGCACCGATCGCGGCCATCAGCTCCATCCGGTTGTTGGTGGTGGCTGGGTCGCCGCCGGCCAACATGCGTTCGCTGCTCCCAGCCCGCAACAATGCAGCCCAGCCGCCCGGCCCCGGGTTGCCGAGGCAGGCGCCGTCGGTAAATGCTTCCACTTCGCTCATCGTTGCCCACGTACTCCATTGGAAATCACAGAGCCGCGCTGCGCCGGGTACCCGGCGACAGCCGACCATTCGCCGGCACGCGCACCGGCGCCGGCTTGAGCCGCAGCGGCGTGGCCAGACGCCGACGCTTGCGCGCCACCAGCACGTAGCCGCCACCGAAAGCGCCGGCGAGCGTACGCCGCGCGGTCTTTCCTCCCGGCCACACACTGCCCACCCGCTGCAGCTGCTCGATCGTCATGCCGGCCAGCTCGAGCTGGCGTCGAAGCCGCCACGGCATCTGCAGGGCCGGGCGCTTGCGACGCGCATGCCAGCAACACCATGGCGACCAGCCGCTGAACGGGTGCATCCCGGTCAACACCAGCACGCCGCCCGGCGCCAGCACGCGAACCGCCTCATCGAGCAGGCCCGAGGGCAGCGGCGCCACCTCCAGCGCATGCCGCAGCAGCACCAGCTCGAACGCATCGTCGATGAAGGGCAAGGGTTCGTCCGCGGCGGCCTGCAGATCGCCCGTGAAGCATCCTTCCGACAGCTGCAGGCTGGTCCAGCAGCCGAGCATCGGCAATGTCGGCGGCGCATCGCCGCGGACGGCGCCCAGCAGCAGCGCGTGGACGCCGGCACAACGCTGCAGGGCCGGCTTCAGCGCGCAGGTCTGCGCATCCAGCAAGCGGCGCAACGGCGCGCTGGCATAGATGCGGTCATCACGTTGTTGCTTGCGGCTGACCCGGTCATTCATCTGAAGCAGGAGTGTAGCCGCTGGCGGCAGCGGGCAGAGCAGGTCGCGGGCGAGACGGAACTGCCGCACGCTGCTGAACAGCTGCACTGCTGGTTAACGTTCTGCTAACGAGCAGGTATCGACGCCCCTTTATATTCGACCGTCTCATGCGCGCCCCGGATGGCTGCGTCTGTCGTTCCACAGGGAAGACACCCGGTTCGCCGGATGTTCCTCAAACGCAGCGGAGCCCGCCTTGCATCTCATCCCGTTACCGGCGCTGGCCGACAACTACATCTGGCTGCTGCACGACGACGACGGCAACGCCATCGTGGTCGACCCGGGCGATGCCGCGGTCGTCGAACAGGCACTGGTCACGCATCGTCTGCAGCTGCGTGCGATTTTGCTGACCCATCACCACCACGACCATATCGGCGGCGTGCCGGCCCTGCGCGCGCGCCACGACGTGCCGGTCTACGCGCCGGACGACGAACGCATCGACAGCGCGACCACGCGGGTGCGCGACGGCGATCGGGTCGAGCTGGCCGCGCCCTCTGCGCACTTCGAGGTAATCGCGATTCCCGGCCACACGCTCAGCCACGTCGCCTACGTCGGCGCCGGTTTCCTGCTGTGCGGCGACACCTTGTTCAGCCTGGGCTGCGGCCGCCTGTTCGAAGGCACGCCGGCGCAGATGCTCGCCTCGCTGGATCGCCTCTCGCAATTGCCTGGCAATACCCTGGTCTGCGGTGGCCATGAGTACACCGAGGCCAACGGGCGCTTTGCGCGCACGGTCGAACCGGCCAACGCCGACCTGCAACAACGGCTGCAGGAGGTGGCCGCGCTGCGCGAGCAACTTCGCCCCACCCTGCCGGTGCCGCTTGCCCGCGAGCGGGCGACCAATCCGTTCCTGCGTGTCGATGCCGATGCCGTCATCGCCTGGTGCGGGCGGCAGGGCGCCGGGCAGAGCCGCGTCGCGCGCTTTGCCGCCGTGCGCAGTGCCAAAGACGGATTCCAGGCATGAGACAGCCTGCCCGCTTCCTGCCGGCATTCCTGGCGATGCTGCTCGCTGCCTGCGCCAGTGCACCTTCGCACGGCCCGCGACCAACGACCGCGGCGAACCTGCCGACCGCGGCGACTTCTGCCGAAACCGCGCCGCCGACTGCCGCACCTGCACCCGCTCCCGAAGCCGACGTCTGGGAGCGGTTGCGCAGCAGCTTTGCCATGCCGGGTTGCGACGCCGACCCCGCTGTGCTGGCGTGGGCCAGACACTACACGCGCCATCCGCGGCAGTTCGAAAGCCAGCTGCAGGCGGTGCTGCCGCGCCTGGTGTACGTGCAACAAGTGGCGGACCGCTACGACGTCGCCGGCGAGTTCGTGCTGCTGCCCTGGGTGGAAAGCCGCTTCCAGCCGGTAGCTGCGCGCAAGCGCCGCCCGGCCGGCATGTGGCAGATCATGCCGATGACCGCCGGCGCGATGGGGCTGCGTGTCGATGGCCACTACGACGGCCGGCTTGACGTGCCCGCCGCCGCCAACGCCGTGATGAAACTGCTTGAGCAGTACCACGAACAGTTCCAGGACTGGCGCGTGGCCGATTACGCGTACAACGCCGGCGAATTCAAGATACGCCAGATGATCCAGACGCACGGCATGCCCGCGGAGCAGCCGGCGATCCCGCACTTGCCCGTGCGCAAGGTGACGCGCGAACACCTGACCAGGCTGCTCGGCATGGCTTGCGTAGTGCGCGAACCGGAACGCTTCAACGTCAGCCTGCCCACGCTGCCGGACGAGCAGCAGCTGGTGCGGACCGAGCTCTCCCGCTCGATGCCGATCACGCGGGCGGCCGATCACGCCGGCATGTCGGTGGAGGCGTTGAGACACCTCAACCCGGCGTTCCGCAGCAACACGATCGATGCCAGCACGGCCCCCTACCTGATCCTGCCGGCCCGCCACGCCCGCCAGTTCCGCGATGCCCTGCTCGAACAAGCCAGCAGCGCCGGCGGCGATTTGCTGGCCAGCCTTGGCGGTGGCGACATCGCGGCCACGCCGGTGCCTGATCCGAGTACGGCCCGGAAGACCCATACCGTGAGGCACGGCGACAGCCTGTGGCAGATCGCCCGCGCCTACTCGATCAGCGTCAGCCAGCTGCAGCGCTGGAACCGCCTGGGCAGCCATGCGCTGAAGCCTGGTCAGACCCTGACGGTAAGCGCGCCGGACCAGAAACGGTCCGAACAACTGCCGTCACCCCCGCAAAAGCGGGGATGACGGGCCAGATCGGGACACCCCTGGCTCCGTTGCCCGAACGGCAAGCGCCGCATCATCCGCGCCGTCGGTGTTCCACTGCAGCACTCGACAGTCCATCCGCCATAGGTAAAAAGGGGCAGCCGAAACTGGCTGCCCCTTTTGCATGATGCCGGTCGCGACCGATCGCCGACGGCTCAGAGTCGCTGCTGGTTGATCTTGATCTTGGCCTTCGCCCTGAGCTGGTCGATCAGCTCGCGCGTGGCTTCATAGCCGTACGACTGGGCCATCTGCTGGCGCAGCGACTCGCGCTGCTCCGGCGGCACCTTCGACAAGTCACCGTCCTGCACCTTGTCGACGGCCAGCAGCACATAGCTGCCGTCCTGCATATCCACTGCGGCGTACTGCGGCTTGCCCGCCGCCGGGTGCGGCAGCAGGAATGCCTGCGTCAGCATCGGCGCCGGCATCTGCGCACGCCGGACCACTTCGTTCGCCGTAGTGATGCTGGCACTCAGCGATTTCGCCACATCGTCCATCGACTCGCCTTTGCGCAGGCGGGCCAAGGCGTCGTCGGCCTGCTTTTTCTCGATGGCGGCGACGCGCGCGTCGAGGATCCTCTGCTGCACGTCGGCCCGCACTTCCGCCAGCGGCCTGGCCGCCGCGGCCACGTGCTGGTCGACGTGGATCACCACCGAGTGGTTGTTGCCCAGGTCGATCAACCCCGAGTTGTTGCCCTGGACCAGTACGTCGTCACTGAACGCCGCCGCGATCACCTTCGGGTTCGCCGCCACACCTTCACCGCCCTTGCGCGTGAACAGCGCTGTGGTCTTGATCGGCAGCTTCAGGGCGACCGAGGCCGGCTCCAGCGAAGTCGGGTTCTGGTAGGTGTTGTCGGACATCTTGCCCGCGACGTCGTTGTAGGTGCGGTCGCGTTCGGCGGTAGTCGCTTCCTTGACCAGCTGGTCGCGCACCTCCTCGAACGGCTTCGATTCACCGCTGCGGATGTCGCGCAGCCAGATGATGTGGTAGCCGTCGGAGGACAGCACCGGCTTGGAAATCTGCCCCTTCTGCATCGCGAACAGGGCCGAATCGAAGGCTTCGTTGGTCACGCCCTTTTCCAGCCAGCCCAGGTCGCCGCCCAGGCGACGGGAACCCAGGTCCTGCGAATCCTGCTCGGCCAGCTTGGCGAAGTCGCCCGGGTTGGCCTCCGCAGCGATCTTCTCGGCCTTCGCCAGGGCAGCCTTCTGCTGCTCCGGCGTGGCGTTGGCCGGCACGTTGATCAGGATGTGCGAGACCTGCCGCTGTTCCGGCTGCACGAAACGCTGCTTCTCGCTCGCGTAGCGCTTCTTCAGCTCCTCGTCGCTCGGCTCGGCCGCCAGCGGCAGGTCGGCGCCGACGACTTCGACGTACTTCACCGAGACCTGCTCGGGGTTCATGTAATCAGCCTGGTGCGCCTTGTACCAGCTCTCGATCTCGGCATCGCTGACCGCGTTGTTCTCCAGCGCGGGACGCGGCAGCTGGAAGTAGCGCAGGTCGCGGCGCTGGCTGAGCAGCTTCAGGAAGCCGTCGAGCTGGGCGTCACTGGTGCTGGTGCTGGCGCTGATCGCCGCCGGCAGCAACTGGGTGGCCAATGACGCGCGGATCTCGTTCTCGAACATCTCCGGCGTCTTGTACTGGCTGGTGAGCCATGCGCGGTAGCTGGTGGCATCGAACTGGCCGTTGACCTGGAACGCCGGGATCGAGGCGATGTAATCGCGCATGGACAGATCCGAAACCCGCAGGCCCCAGTCCGTATTGGCCTGCAGCAGCAACTGCTCGTCGATCATGCCGTCGAGGATGCGCAGCTTCGTCTCGTTCTTTTCGAAGGCGCTGGAATCGAAATGCTCGCCCTGCTGTTCGGCTGCCTGCTGCCGCAGCTGGTTCACGCGATCCTGGTAGGCGCGCTGGTCGATTTCGTGCTTGCCGACCTTCGCCACGAAGGCGTCGTCGTTGGACATGAAGTAGCTCTCCATGCCGAACAGCGACATCGCCAGGACGGCGAGGCCGAGCACGATGATGGACGGCCATCCGTGCATCTTGTTACGCATTGCCTGCAGCATTGCAATCTTCCCGCAAGGTGGTGAAAGCGCGCGATACGCGGATGGAACAAACCGCCTGCCGACGTGCGTGCAGGACCGCGCGTGCGCACATCGCTCAAATGACAAGGGCGCCACACGGGCGCCCTTGCGAACTGTGGCGGAGTGGACGGGACTCGAACCCGCGACCTCCGGCGTGACAGGCCAGCATTCTAACCGACTGAACTACCACTCCGCATTTTTCTGGTGGGTGCTGTAGGGATCGAACCTACGACCACCGCCTTGTAAGGGCGACGCTCTACCGCTGAGCTAAGCACCCGAAACCAAGCGTTAGCCGCTTAGTTTAGGGCATCCTTGAGGGTCTTGCCAGCCTTGAAGGCAGGCACCTTCGAGGCCTTGATCTTGATCGCCTCGTTGGTGCGCGGGTTGCGGCCGGTACGGGCAGCGCGCTTGCGCACCGTGAACGTACCGAAGCCCACCACCGAGACATCCTCACCTTTCTTCAACGACTTCTGCACGGTCTCGAAGAAGGCTTCGAGAGCACGACCAGCGTCGGCCTTGGTCAGCTCGGCCTTCTCGGCGATGGCATTGATCAGATCGGTTTTATTCATTGAAAAACTCCCTTGTTCGGATTTCGTCGGTGCGGTCGGTACGGAGACGGACAGCAGCGACATGGATGGTTGGCTCATGCCTGGGCCGTAACGCAACCCCGCATCGCTGCGCTGACATACAACGCCGGGACTGCGGTAGCGCCTTTATACCAGTGCCCTGCCGGGCTCCGCAACACAAGTCACAGCAAGGTTTCCCGAAGATTCGCGACTTGCGGAAACGCTTGCAAAACCGATACCGCGGGAGCAACGGGACAACTTCGTCGACCCACGGGGAAAAACAAAAAAAGTGCCCCGCACGGCGGGGCACTTCGGATGGAACACCACTGGGGAAGCGGAGCCGGGCGAATCAGTGCGTCAACGAGTGTCCTTCCGTCGACTCGCCGGCAACCGCAGCGGGAGTGGTTTCCTTGGCCGGATTCGGCTGCAACGGGCGCTCCAGGGCGATATCCAGCACCTCGTCGATCCAGCGCACCGGATGGATCTCCAGCGACGAGGTGATGTTGGCCGGCATGTCCACCAGATCCTTCTTGTTGTCCTCCGGGATGATCACCGTGGTGATCCCGCCGCGATGTGCCGCCAGCAGTTTTTCCTTGAGGCCGCCGATCGGCAGCACGCGACCGCGCAAGGTGATCTCGCCGGTCATGGCCACCTCCGAGCGCACCGGCACCTTGGTCAGCACGGAAACCAGCGCCGTGCACATGGCGATGCCGGCGCTGGGGCCGTCCTTCGGCGTGGCGCCCTCGGGCACATGCACGTGGATGTCGAACTTCTGATGGAACTCCGGATCAATCCCCAGCCGGTCGGCGCGCGCACGCACCACCGACAGTGCCGCCTGGATCGATTCCTTCATCACGTCGCCAAGCTGACCGGTATGCACCAGCCGACCCTTGCCGGCCACCACCGAGGCCTCGATGCTGAGCAGCTCGCCGCCGACCTGGGTCCAGGCCAGCCCGGTGACCAGGCCCACCTCGTTCTGCAGTTCCTTGCGGCCGAAGTCGAACCGGCGCACGCCCAGGTACTGATCCAGGTTGGACGAATCCACCTTGACCCGGTCGGGGCCTGCCTTCGCCTTGCCCTTGGCCGCCTTCGCGGGCGAGGCCTTCGCGTTGGCCTTCTTCACCTGGCCCAGCGCCAGCTCCTTGACCACCTTGCGGCAGATCTTGGAGATCTCGCGTTCCAGGTTGCGCACGCCCGATTCGCGCGTGTAATAACGCACGATGTCGCGCAAGGCATCCTCGGTGATGCTGAGTTCCTCCGGCTTCAGGCCGTTCGCTTTGAGCTGCTTCGCCAGCAGGTACTTCTGCGCGATGCCGAGCTTCTCATCCTCGGTGTAGCCGGGGATGCGGATGACTTCCATGCGGTCCAGCAGCGGGCCGGGAATGTTCAGCGAATTGGCGGTGGCGATCCACATCACCTCGGAAAGGTCCAGGTCGACCTCCAGATAATGATCGTTGAACGCGTGGTTCTGCTCCGGATCGAGCACTTCCAGCAGCGCCGATGACGGATCGCCGCGAAAGTCCATCGACATCTTGTCGATCTCGTCCAGCACGAACAGCGGATTCTTCGTACCCACCTTGTTGATGTTCTGCACGATGCGGCCCGGCATCGAGCCGATATAGGTGCGTCGGTGGCCGCGGATCTCGGCTTCGTCGCGCACGCCACCGAGGCTCATGCGCACGAATTTCCGGTTGGTCGCCTTGGCGATCGACTGCCCCAGCGAGGTCTTGCCCACGCCGGGCGGGCCGACCAGGCACAGGATCGGCCCCTTTATCACCGAGACGCGCTGCTGCACGGCGAGGTATTCGAGGATGCGCTCCTTGACCTTCTCCAGGCCGAAGTGGTCGGCGTCGAGCACCTCCTGCGCCAGCTGAAGGTCCTTGCGCACCTTGCTGCGCTTTTTCCACGGCACGCCGACCAGCCAGTCGAGGTAGTTGCGCACCACGGTGGCCTCGGCCGACATCGGCGACATCTGCTTGAGCTTGCTGAACTCCTGCCGCGCCTTGGCCAGCACGGCCTTGGGCATGCCGGAGCCTTCGATCTTCTTGTGCAGCTCCTCGAGCTCGTTGGGGCTATCCTCGCCGTCGCCGAGCTCCTTCTGGATCGCCTTCATCTGCTCGTTGAGGTAGTACTCGCGCTGGCTCTTTTCCATCTGCGACTTGACCCGGCCGCGGATGCGCTTCTCCACCTGCTGCAGGTCCATCTCGCCGTCGACCAGGCCGATCAGCAATTCCAGCCGCTGACCGACGTCGGCGGTCTCCAACACCTTCTGCTTGTCGGCCATGCGCACCGACAGGTGCGCGGCGATGGAATCGGCCACGCGTGAGGGGTCGTCGATGCCGGACAGACTGGCCAGCACTTCCGGCGGCAGCTTGCGGCTCTGCTTGACCAACTGCTCGAACAGCGAGATCAGCGTGCGCGAGACCACATCCAGCTCACGCTCCTTGGCGTTGTAGACCGGCTCGATCACCCGCGAACGGGCGGTGAGCATGCCATCTTCTTCCTTGAAGTCCTCCACCAATACGCGCGACTGGCCTTCAACCAGCACCTTGACCGTGCCGTCGGGCAGCTTCAGCAGTTGCAGCACGCCAGCGAGCGTGCCGACCTGGTGCAGGTCGGTGATCTCCGGGTCGTCGATATCCGGGCTCTTCTGGGCAATCAGCAGGATCTGCCGCTCGCCCTCCATCGCGCGCTCCAGCGCACGCATGGACTTGTCGCGACCGACGAACAATGGGATGACCATGTGCGGATAGACCACCACGTCGCGCAACGGCAACACCGGCAGAGCGTCCAGCACGACAGGAAGGGGGGCGTTCTTGGCCATGTAAAGAAGAGTCCCTCGGGTTTGGATCTGGTTTCGTCCCGACACTGCGCCGGGCCTTGCAACTCGTCAAGTGGAGGCGGTCGGGAGCCTACTCAAGTCAGCCGACCAAAACAGAACGGCCCCGGCGAAACCGCCGGAGCCGTCGTCAGCACCGCCGAGGCAGGAAATCAGGCGGCGCCGCCACCGTCACTCGCAACCCGTTGCTGCAGGTTGCCACGATAGATCAGGTAGGGCTCGGCCTGGCCCTCGATCACCGCGTCGTCCACCACCACCTTGCTGACGTGCTCCAGCGAAGGCAGCTCGTACATCGTGTCCAGCAGCACCTGTTCCAGGATGGTGCGCAGGCCGCGCGCGCCGGTCTTGCGCTTGAGCGCCTTGCGGGCGATCGCCTGCAGCGCCTCGGGGCGGAACTCCAGCTCCACCTCCTCCATCTCGAACAGCCGCTTGAACTGCTTGGTGACCGCATTCTTCGGCTCGGTGAGGATCTTCACCAGCGCCGCCTCGTCCAGCTCGTCCAGCGTGGCCACCACCGGCAGGCGTCCGACGAACTCCGGGATCAGGCCGAAGCGCACCAGGTCGGCCGGCTCCACGTCGGCCAGCACCTTGCCCAGGTTCTCGGTGCGTTCCTTGCTGCGCACCTCGGCCGAGAAACCGATGCTGGTGTTCTCGGAACGCTGCTGGATGACCTTTTCCAGCCCGGCGAACGCGCCGCCGCAGATGAACAGGATGTTCTTGGTGTCGACCTGCAGGAATTCCTGCTGCGGATGCTTACGCCCGCCCTGCGGCGGCACCGAGGCCAGCGTGCCCTCGATCAGCTTCAGCAACGCCTGCTGCACGCCTTCGCCGGATACGTCGCGGGTGATCGACGGGTTCTCGCTCTTGCGCGAGATCTTGTCGATCTCGTCGATGTAGACAATGCCCGACTGCGCCTTCTCGACATCGTAGTCACACTTCTGCAGCAGCTTCTGGATAATGTTCTCGACGTCCTCACCCACGTAGCCGGCTTCGGTCAGCGTGGTGGCGTCGGCGATGGTGAATGGAACGTTGAGCAGGCGCGCCAGCGTCTCAGCCAGCAACGTCTTGCCCGAGCCAGTGGGGCCGATCAGCAGAATGTTGGACTTGCCCAGTTCGATGTCATCGCTCTTCTGGCGCGACTCGATCCGCTTGTAGTGGTTGTACACCGCCACCGCCAGCGCCTTCTTGGCGCGGGTCTGGCCGACCACGTACTGATCCAGCGATTCGCGGATCTCCTTGGGCTTGGGCAGCTGCGTACGGCCGGAAGCCGCCTTTTCCTCCAGCTCCTCGCGGATGATGTCGTTGCACAGCTCCACGCATTCGTCGCAGATGAACACGGACGGACCCGCGATCAGCTTGCGCACTTCATGCTGGCTCTTGCCGCAGAACGAGCAATAGAGAATCTTGCCGCTGTCGCTGGAACGCCCCTGCCGGTCGTCGCTCATACTCTCGATCCCGCTGGTAAATCTGAATGCGCCGCGAGAATAGCACAGGGCCCCGCGTCTGCAGGCAGACGCAGAGCCCATCCCGCGACCTTGGGTTAAAACCTGGAAATCAGGCCGATTTCACCGTTTCTCCGGCACGCTTGTCGAGCACCTCGTCGATCAGGCCGTAGGCCTTGGCGTCGGCGGCGCTCATGAAGCGGTCGCGCTCCATGTCCGCCTCGATCTTCTCCAGCGTCTGGCCGGTGTGCTGGACATACAGCTTGTTCAGGCGCTCGCGGATATACAGGATCTCGCGGGCCTGGATCTCGATGTCGGTGGCCTGGCCCTGCGCGCCGCCGGAAGGCTGATGGATCATCACGCGCGAGTTCGGCAGGGCGAAACGCTTGCCCTTGGCGCCGGCCATCAACAGGAACGAGCCCATGCTGCAGGCCTGGCCGATGCACATCGTGCTGACGTTCGGCTTGATGAACTGCATGGTGTCGTAGATCGCCAGACCGGCCGTGACCGCACCGCCCGGGCTGTTGATGTAGAAGTTGATGTCCTTGTCCGGGTTCTCCGACTCCAGGAACAGCATCTGCGCGACGATCAGGTTGGCGACCTGGTCGTTGACCTCGCCCACCAGGAAAACCACCCGCTCCTTCAGCAGCCGCGAGTAGATGTCGTAGGAGCGCTCGCCGCGAGCGGTCTGCTCGACGACCATCGGTACCAAATTGAGGTTCTGGATCGGATCCATGGCCATATTTGCAGCTCTCCGCTCGATGGGCCCGATTGCTCAGGCGTTGGCTGGGCGCATCACGTCGTCGAAGCTCAGGTCCAGTTGGGTGGTGTTGGCGTGCTCGGCCACCCACTCGGCCACCTGGTCTTCCATCACGCGGTTCTGCAGCCCTGACATCAATTGGGGGTCGCCGTTGTAGAGTTCAATGACCTTCTCCGGCTCCTCGTAGGTGGAGGCGATCGCCGCCAGCTGCTCGGCCACGCGCTTGCGGTCGATCTTGATCTCCTGCTTGCGCGCGATCTCGCCCATCAGCAGGCCGGCGATCACGCGCTGGCGCGCGATCGGCATGACGGCCTCGATCAGCTGCGGTGGCGGCTGCTGGCCCTGCGGCGCGCTGCCGGCGGCCATGTTGCGCGCCTCGGACTGCACCATCAGTTTCGGCACGTCCAACCCCGCGTGCGCCGTGGCCAGCTTCTCCGCCACCTCGGACTTCAGGCGTGCCATCAGCGCTGCCTTCAGTTCGCGTTCCAGGTTCGCACGGACTTCCTTGCGGAACGTCTCCAGGTCGCCGTCGGCAATGCCGAACAACTTGGCGAACTCGGCGTCGACGGAGGGCAGCTTCGGCTCCTGCACTTTCAGGATGCTGAAGCTGACCTTGGCGGTCCTGCCGGCCAACTCCGCGTTGCGGAAGTCACCCGGGAAGTCAATCGCGGTTTCGAATGCATCGCCGGCCTTGCGGCCGATCAGCGCCTCGTCCAGCGCCTTGAACAGGGTGCCCGAACCCAGCACGCTGCCGGCACGCTCCAGGCCTTCGGCCGGGAAACGGTAGTCGCCGGCTTCGGCCGAGTATTCGAACATCACGAAGTCCCCTTCGGCCGAGGCCCGATCCACCTCGTCGAAGCTGCGACGCTGCTGGCGCAAGGTCTCCAGCATCTTGTCGATGTCGGCGTCGGTCACCACCGCCACCGGGCGGGTGATCTCGAGGCCGGCGACATCGATCGCGGGGAACTCCGGCATGATCTCGAACGTCGCGGTATAGGCGATCTCGCCGTTCTCCGGCTTGCCGGTGGTGTCGATGGCCGGATTCGCGACCGGTTGTAGCTTCTCCTGCTGCACCGCCTCGCGCAGCGTGCTGCCGATCAGCTCGGACAACACCTCGCCACGCACCTGGTCGCCGAAACGCTGCTTGATCACCGTGGTCGGCACCTTGCCCGGACGGAAACCCTTCAGGCGCACCGTGCGGCCCATCTCCGCGATGCGTGCGCTCACCTGCGTCTCGAACCGCTCCGCGGGAAATTTCACCGTGAGCTTGCGCTCGAGCGTGCCGATGTTCTCAACCGAAACCTGCATGACGTCTCCTGGTACTACCTGATGTTGTGGGCCTGTCGTCGGCGCCAGGGCGGTCGTGCCGCCAGAAAAACCAAGGAATCAGCGGGGCATGGTGCGAAAGGGGGGACTCGAACCCCCACGGGGTTAACCGCCAGAACCTAAATCTGGTGCGTCTACCAATTCCGCCACTCTCGCCTTGCCACCCTCGCCAGACGCGCGTAACCATCGGATTCTGAAACCGATTGTCGCCTGCCGGGGCACCCTGTAGGCGCCCCACCGCTACGCTCGCCTAAGTCGATGATTCCCTTATACGAAAGCGGACCATTCTACGGTTGCACCAGCCCTCTGCACAAGCACAGTAACGGCGCCAGTGTGCCGATGCGAAGCCTTCGCACCGCGGAAAGCAAAACGCCGATCGCAGGCGATCGGCGTTCTGGATTGGTGGGCCGTGAAGGATTCGAACCTTCGACCAATTGATTAAGAGTGAGCAAAGAGCCCATCAGTGGGTGTCCGCCCGCCCTGCCCCAAATGAGACAAATGGCTCAACAGAGCCATTTTGCCACCCTGCTCAAAGGGCCAAGGGGTGGCAAGATGTCTAACTGGGGGGAGACATACCGGAGACACAAAACAGCAGCGGTCGAGATATGCGCGTCGCGCTCCTTCCCGGCCCTCCTCCGATGTCCGAAAACGCCCCCATAAGTAAGGTGTCCGCAGCCAAGCGCGAGATCATCAAGGTCCAGCTCACCGCTACCCTGGTAAAGAGCCTCGACTTCGTCCATCCAGTGGGACGGCCACCGACTGATCGCCGAGCCCACACCGTCGCACGTTAAGGACTGGATCGTGCGTGACACCATGGAGAAGCGATCGACGTCGTACTGATACTTGAGCGTGAGGCCCAGATCGGTGCCATCGTCGAACACATAGTGAGTCGGCCAGTTGCCCGTGAAGTCGTGGCTGCCCGCCGCAGCGCCGGTAGCGTTTGCCACGGCCGGGATCGCCATCGCCAAGGCGGCCATCAGTGTCGTCTTTTTCATGGGGTTTCCCTTTTCTGGTGGCGCCTGCCACGCCGCAGCGTGAAGCTGCAGCCGTCGACGGGCCGACGCAGGCGCACGCCGTCCCGCGCGATCCGGCGCTTGGCCGGATCGCGGTTCATGGGGAGGTCTTGCGCTTCAACAGAGGTCGGGTGGGCGCCAGGTCCAGCGATCGCGGACTACCGTGGTGCCCGCGTCGCTCTCGATCGGAAACGCAACCAGTTGCTGGGGTGCGACACGCAAGATGGCGCCGGATTGCCAGCCCCAACGAGCAATGTCTTCGCTGGCGACGTCGACCTCCAGGCTGAGATCGATCTCGGCAACCTGCAGATCGAGGTGGGTCACGCTTCCCGCTGGATAGACGTGCCGCAACCGCGCGCTCCATGCCGGTTGCCCCTCCGGCACGACCAAAACCAGATGCTCCGGCCGCACGTAAGCCACTGCGTGCTGATAACGCCCGCCCCAGGGATCCATCGCCAACGGCCAGTCACCGGCAGCCCAACCCTCGCGGACGCGATTCAGCGGGATGCGATTGGTCCGTCCGATGAACTCGCACACGAAAGGGGTGGCCGGGTCCTGATAGATGGCCTGCGGCGTCCCGACTTGTTCGATGCGTCCCCGATTCATTACAGCGATGCGGTCGGCCAGCTCCAGCGCCTCTTCCTGATCATGGGTGACGAACACCGTAGTGAGACCCAGTTCCTCGTGCAATTCGCGCAACCAGCGGCGGAGCGCCACGCGAACCTGCGCGTCCAGCGCACCGAACGGCTCATCCAGCAAGAGCAGTTCGGGCTCCACGGCCAAGGCCCGCGCCAGAGCGACCCGTTGGCGCTGGCCACCCGAGAGCTGGGTGGGGTAGCGATCGCCGAAATCCTCGAGCTGGACGCGTTTGAGCAGGCGCTCCACGCGTTCACGGATCTGCGCCTTGGACGGCCGTGTACAGCGCGGCCTGACCCGAAGGCCGAAGGCGACATTTTCACGCACAGTCAAGTGACGGAACAGCGCGTAATGCTGGAATACCAGCCCGACATTGCGATCGCGGGCTCCTGCCGCCAGAAAGTCGCGATTCCCCTGGCGCACATTGCCCTCATCCGGATAGTCGAGGCCGGCAAGGATGCGAAGGAGTGTGGTCTTGCCCGAGCCGGATGGACCGAGCAGGGCCAGAAATTCCCCGGGCGCCAGGTGCAGGCTGACGTCGTCGAGTGCGGCGAAATCGGCAAAGCGGCGGCTGAGGTTATCGATGACTAGCGACATGGCGTGGTCTCAGTGGCCGCCCGGCGCATGCGCGGCGAGTTCGCCCCGGTAACGCCATTCGAGCAGGGCCTTCAGGGCCAAGGTGAGCAGGGCCAGCAGAGCCAGCAAAGAGGCGACCGCGAAGGCACCAACATAGTCGTATTCGTTGTAGCGCATCTCCACTTCCAGCGGCAGCGTGGTGGTGAGGCCACGGATATGACCCGAGACCACCGATACCGCGCCGAACTCGCCCATCGCGCGGGCATTGCAGAGCAATACGCCGTACAGCAGTGCCCAACGGATGTTCGGCAATGTCACGCGTAAGAACAGCTGCCACCCGTTGGCACCTAGGATGCGAGCGGCCTCTTCCTCCTCGCTGCCTTGCGCCTGCATCAGCGGAATCAGCTCGCGCGCCACGAAGGGTAGCGTGATGAACACGGTGGCCAGCACCAGGCCCGGCACGGCGAAGATCACCCGAATGCCGTGTGCAACCAGCCACGGACCAAACCAGCCCTGAGCACCGAACAACAGCACATAGATCAGGCCCGAGATCACCGGCGAGACCGAGAACGGCAAATCGATCAGTGCGCCCAGTGCCGCCTTGCCGCGGAACTCGAAGCGGGTCATCGCCCAGGCCGCGGCGACGCCGAACACCAGGTTGAGCGGCACCGCGATCACCGCCACCAGCAGGGTTAGCCGGATGGCTGCCAACGCCTCTGGCTGGTGCAGGCTGGTCAGATAGGCGTGCACGCCTTGGCGAAAGGCCTCGACGAACACCGAGGCAAGCGGCAGAAGTAGGAAGACGCCCAGAAATAGGCTTGCGGACACAATAATGAGCGCATGGCCGAGCCGACGACCTGTGCCCCTCCGGGGGCTATGACGCGGAGCATTCATGCGGCGCGCTCCGCCCAGCGCCGGCTCCAACGCTGCAGTAGCGCAACCAGCACCAAAAGCAGGAATGAAAACGCCAGCATCACCACGCCCAGCGCAGCGGCGCCGGCGTAGTCGAATTCCTCGAGTTTCTGCACGATCAGCAGCGGTACAATTTCCGAGCGCATAGGAATGTTTCCGGCGATGAAGATCACCGAGCCGTATTCGCCGACCGCTCTCGCCAGTGCCAGGGCAAAGCCGGTGAGAAGCGTTGGTATCAGCAGCGGCAGGATCACCCGCGTAAAGGTCTGCCAGCGCGTCGCACCCAGACTTTCGGCAGCCTCCTCCACATCACGCTCCAGGGACTGGAGCACCGGCTCCAGCGTGCGCACCACGAACGGAAACCCGACGAACACCATGGCCAGAAGTACGCCCCACGGGGTGTAGGCGACCTTGATGCCCAGGGGCTCCAGCCAGCGCCCAAGCCAGCCGTTCGGCGCATAGAGCGCGGTCAGCGCAATGCCGGCAACGGCGGTGGGCAAGGCGAACGGCAGGTCGATCAGCGCATCCAGCAGGCGCCGCCCTGGGAATCGATAGCGCACCATTGCCCAGCCAACGAGCAAGCCGACCACCACGTTGATCAGCGCGGCCGCCAGCGCGCCCCCGAAGCTGAGCTTGAGTGCAGCGAGCGTGCGCGGAGCGGCGAGCAGATGCACCATACCCTGCAGACCGATGCCGCTGGCCTTCCATACCAACGCGGCCAGGGGCAGCAGCACGATCAGCCCCAGGTACGCCAACGCGTACCCGAGGCTGAGACCGAAACCTGGAAGCACGCGACGGCGCATGCTCAGTGGCCCGGCCCGATCTGGTCGAACACACCGCCGTCCGCGAAGAACGTCGCTTGTGCCTTGCGCCAGGTGCCGAACTCATCCGCCAGGGTGAACGTCTTTACCTTCGGGAACTGGGCTGCGTACTTCGCGGCGATGGCCTGGGAACGCGGACGGTAGAAGTTGCGCGCCTCGATCTCCTGCGCCTGTGGCGAATACAGGAATTTCAGATACGCCTCGGCAACGGCACGGGTGCCATGCGCGTCGACGTTCTTGTCCACTACCGCCACCGGCGGCTCGGCCAGGATGCTGATCGAGGGCACCACGATCTCGAACTGGTCGCCCCCTGGTTCGCGCTTGGCGAGAAGAGCCTCGTTCTCCCACGCCAAGAGCACGTCACCCATACCGCGCTGGGCGAACGTGTTGGTCGCACCGCGCGCACCGGTGTCCAGCACGGGCACGTGCTCGAACAGTGTTTTGACGAAAGCCCGTGCCTTCGCCTCGTTGCCACCGGGCTGTTTGAGCGCATAGCCCCAGGCGGCCAGGAAGTTCCAGCGGGCGCCGCCCGAGGTCTTCGGATTGGGTGTGACCACCTGCACGCCTGGCTTGATGAGATCGTTCCAGTCGTGGATGCCCTTCGGATTGTCCTTGCGAACGAGGAACACGATGGTGGAGGTGTACGGCGAAGCGTTGTCGGGCAGGCGTTGCTGCCAATTCTTGTCGAGCAGACCGTGATCAGCCACGGCGTCGATGTCGTACGCCAGTGCCAGGGTCACAACGTCGGCGGGGAGGCCGTCCACCACGGAACGCGCCTGCTTCCCCGAGCCGCCATGAGACATCTGGATCGTCACGGTGTCGCCATGCTCGGCCTTCCATTGCGCAGCGAACGCGGCGTTTACGGACTTGTAGAGCTCACGGGTCGGGTCGTAGGACACATTGAGCAAGGTGACGTTCTTGGCCAGGACGGACGTCGTCAGCAGTGTGCCCACAAGCGCCACGAGCGCGGTACGTAAGTTCATCGTCTTGGTCTCCCCGTTTCGAGTGGAACGATCAAGCTAGCGGTGGGTAAAGCGCGCTGTGAAATCGCAAGTTGGCATGTGGATATATCGTAATGAGGTATCGGCTTGGACGTCCAAATGTCATATTTCCGTTATCGAGTCAGCCTTGCGTCGAGGAATTCAGATCTGCAGTGCTCTCCAGCCCGGACAGCGCCTGCGCAAGCCGGCTGGCCGCCGTGCGGATTTCCGGCATGGCGGTGCACTCCCACAGGTTGCCGCGCAGCAGCGAACCGGTGCCCAAAAGCCGTGGCTGGGGTTCGCTACGAAGAATTCAGACGCAACCCTGGCGGGCCTGGTCAGCGGCCGTGTCCTCGTCCTGTGCGGCCCTGAGACGCTCACGCAGGTAGTCATCCCAGGGTAAGCCTTAAGCCATCCCAGACCGTCTATGCGCGCCATGGGCGCCTCTCCACGGATCGTGGTCCAGATGTCCAACGGGCGCCTGTAGGCGCCCCACTAGGGCGAAGGGCCACAGTCCAGCGGAAGCATGGTTCAGGACCATCCGTCGCTACGTGGGCCAAGCTGGCACCCATCGCGTGCGTCCCTGGCAGCTGCAGGGGCGCGCTTGGGCTCGGGTCAGGTTAGCGAAGCGCCCAACGGGGGAGCCAGGGGGGAAATCCCGGGGGAGACATGAAGAGCCACGGGAAGCCATGGCGGGGCCTTGGGGGGGAGACATTAGGGAAGACATGATCGTCCCCTAACAATTAACAACAGGCACTTAGGTAGCCTAAGTGCCTGTTTTTATTGGTGGGCCGTGAAGGATTCGAACCTTCGACCAATTGATTAAGAGTGAACAAAGAGCCCATCGGCGGGGAGCCGCCCACCCTGCCAAAAATGAGACAAATGGCTCAACCACGCCATTTGTCCATCCTGCTCAAAGTGCCAAGAGGTGGCAAGATGTCCAACTGGGGGGAGACATACCGGAGACACAAAACAGCAGCGTTCGAGATACGCGTGTCGCGCTCCTTCCCGGCCCTCCTCCGATGTCCGAAAACGCCCCTATAAGTAAGGTATCCGCTGGCAAGCGTGAGGCCGTGAAGGTCCCGCTCACTGAGCAATCGAAGGATCCCGTCACGACCATTTCAACGCACAATGTTTTCAAGTGGCGCGGTTAAGTTCGCTATCGCGGCGGCAACACCAGGAGGTCAGAACATGGAATTTGCGCTGGTCGAAGGGGAGCGCCATACGCCCGAGCCGGGCTTGAAGGGTGCCTGTCAGTTCTGCGGCCAAGCGATGGTGGCCAAGTGTGGCGAGCAGATCCTATGGCACTGGGCGCACAAGGGACGCAAACAGTGCGACCCGTGGTGGGAGAACGAAGGACCGTGGCACCGTGCATGGAAGGCGCTGTTTTCGCCAGAGTGCCACGAACAAGTCCATTTCGATTCGACGGGCGAGAAGCACATCGCCGACGTGAAGCTGCCAAGCGGACTGGTGATCGAGCTGCAGCACTCACAAATGCCCTTGGAAGAAATGCGCAGCCGCGAGGCTTTCTATGATCGAATGGTTTGGATCGTGGACGCCGAGCTGTTCAAGAAACACCTCGCGATGTTCAATCCACTGCCTGACCCCACCCTGCCCCATCTCGCCGATTTCCGTTTTTTCCCTGCCCATCCGGCCTGGCGACACCAGAACTACCGGCGGTTCGAGGGCTACAACGATCTGTTGTTGTATCGACAGTCCAGCAAGCAACCGGGCGACACGATGGTGATGCTTGTAAAGAGTGAGGAAATCGGCCTGGTGTTCCCCGAGGGGTATGTCGGGCACCGCCTGGTTCACTGGCTGCGGCCGCGCGAAGTCTGGTTGAACACCACCCGCCCAACCTACCTCGATCTCGGGGATGAGGTCGTAGGCAAACTGATGTTCTACCCACTCGCCGAGGCTCCAGTATTGTGTATACAAGTCATGCAGAAGGCCGCGCTGATCGGACAACTTATGACCTGGCCAGTGAATAGGCCCGCCGCATGTACACCGGTTGACCGATAACCCGACATCCTCAAGCCGCTCCGGGCGGCTTGCTTCGTTTTGGGCGTCCGCTCGTCCAATGAAAGTTGCCTATCTCGATACTTTCGTTGGACGGCATGCGAGCACTGAAAAAAGTTGGCCATGAGGGCTGGACAACTCGCGGTTTTTTGGGACGCTGGAGGTGTCCTCACCGGAGCCTTCACCATGACTGACATTACCCTTCACGACGCTGATTTTGAGACGACCCGGGCCCTCATTGCCGCGGGTGCCGATGTCAACGCCCGCGATGAGAAAGGTCGCACCCCTCTCCACGAAGCTGACATCGGCACAGCAAAGCTCCTGATCACCGCCGGCGCGAATCTCGATGCTCACGACGACTTCGGTGATACTCCACTCGACCGCGCCGACAGCGACATGGCCAAGCTCCTCATCCAGGCCGGCGCCGACGTGAATATCCGCAACAGCCAAGGCAACACTCCCCTCCATTACACCGACAGCGACAAGGCCCAGCTCCTGATCGAGGCCGGCGCCGACATCCACGCTCGTAACAACGGCGGTAACACCCCCCTCCATTACGCCGACAGCGACATGGCCAAGCTCCTCATCCAGGCCGGCGCCGACATCCACGCTCGCGACACCTACGGCTGCATCCCCCTCCATTACGCTGACAGCGACAAGGCTCAGCTCCTGATCGAGGCCGGCGCCGACATCCACGCCCGCGACGACATCGACCGCACTCCGCTTCACAAAGCCACCAGCGAGGCGGCGAAGGTCCTGATTGCCGCGGGCGCCGACGTCAACGCGCGCGACAACGCCGGCAACACCCCCCTCCACTCTGCAGCCTCCCACAACAAATTCGACGTCGCCCGCGAACTCATCCAGGCTGGTGCCGACGTCAACGCCCGCGACAACGCCGGTCAGAGGCCCGTGGACCTGGCCGCCGAAAAATCGACCCTTTCGATGGTCAGTCTGCTGACCGCGGCTTCCCGTGAACAACACGCGAACCAGGTCCAGGCTCCGACCCGCGAGCGGTCGCGTGAGCGGTGCCGCAGCTGACCGACGCTGGACACCACCGCTTCAACGAAGGCGAAGGGCTCGAACTCAGCTCAAGCGGCCACACCGTGCGGAAACCCAGCAGATCGTCGCGCCGCAGCCAAAGGTGGTCGGGCAGATCGCCTTGGCCCTCATCGCGTGCGTCCCTGGCAGCTGCAGGGGGCGCGCTTGGGCTCGGGTCAGGTTAGCGAAGCGCCCAACGGGGGAGCCAGGGGGAAATCCCGGGGGAGACATGAAGAGCCACGGGAAGCCATGTGGGAAGCCATGTGGGAAGCCATGGTGGGGACTTGGGGGGAGACATAGGGGAGACATGATCGTCCCCTAACAATTAACAACAGGCACTTAGGGAACCTAAGTGCCTGTTTTAATTGGTGGGCCGTGAAGGATTCGAACCTTCGACCAATTGATTAAGAGTGAGCAAAGAGCCCATCAGTGGGTGTCCGCCCGCCCTGCCCCAAATGAGACAAATGGCTCAACCACGCCATTTGTCCATCCCACTCAAAGGACCAAGGGGTGGCAAGATGTCTAACTGGGGGGAGCCATACCGGAGCCATGGAACAGCAGCGGTCGAGATACGCGTGTCGCGCTCCTTCCCAGCCCTCTTCCGACGTCCGAAAACGCCCCTATAAGTAAGGTGTCCGCAGCCAAGCGCGAGACCATCAAGGTCCAGCTCACCGCTGCCCCGGGGTAAGCGGCGCCGCAACGTCGCTCGGTTGGCGTCATCTCTCGCGCGCGATCGAGCTAAAGAACCAGTTCCGATCCATTGTCGTGCGCCGTTGGGTGTCCGGTCCCGATTTTGCCATTTTCTCGGCGCTTCTCGGTCATTCCGATCCGCGAGTCTGGAAGGGCGGAATAATCCGCACCACAAACAGGGATGAACTCATGAGCAATCGACCCGCACCACCCAATGGCCCAAGCAAGACAGGTCGCGATTCCGGCGGTGGACGAGGCAACAACCCGCCGAGTCCAGGCCGCACGCCGCCGCCAGCTCCGAAGGGTGGTGGTAAAAAGTAAGTCTTGGGGGTCGGCCTTGCGCCGGCCCTTTTTACAGCTGTTCTCCAAGAGCGACATTACCGGGATTGCTAGCCACGCCGGAGCGTTGAAGGCCGGCCACCAAGAGATCGAGGGTCGATGTAGCGCTGGTGCCGGACGGTCGCGTGGGCGATGGGTGTTGCCTCCTGGGGGCTTAGATCCTGGAGTTCGATGCCTTCAGCTGACGCGCATAGCCTCACGTATCCTCGGATGATGTTTTCACAAAACTTGTATTGCCCCGGCCGAAACGCCTTGGTCAGGAGCGGTCCATGGGAGTCACGCTTCAAGGTGTTGAGTCGCTGCACGAACCGTGTTTGATCAATCGGCGTTAGGTTCAGGTGGTTGCAGAGACCTTGATAGGATCCGTAGATGTGACTTGTCGATCGCTCCAGATCCCATGAGTCGGCTGCTGCCCAAACCGCATGCTTGTAGACGTCGTTGCGGCCGCGGATGGCCTGATCGTATGGCTTGCGGATTTCCGCTTGGGCCCCCGCCACGGCTGCCGTGATCGCCGACCGGAGGTGGTCGAGTGTCGGCTCTTCCGCGGACTTGTCGTCATAGATAGCGTAGAGCAGCTTCGCGATCACAAGGTGAACGTAGTAGGGGAATCCATTGGCGATGCTGGCCACGCGGAACCGGGCCGACCTGGTTGGCTCTTGGTCCCATTTCAATCCGAACCGTTCGAGCACGTCGTCGATGATGTCCAAAGCCGCTTGATAAGCGATGCGTTCGAGCTTCACTTGCGCGAATTGTCGAAAAGAGGACTGGTGCGCACCTAGGATCTCGTCAAGGTCTGCACCGACGCCGGTAAAAATGAAGGTGATCAGGGCACCTCTGTCTCCTAGGAGTTTCACGAGTTCGGCTAGGTCCCGCAGCGCCTCCTTCGATTGGATCCTATCGACCTCGTCGATCACGACGACTCGAATCGTGTTCTTTAGGTCGTTGTCTAGCGATGCGAGAACATCTGCTGTCCAAGACACGTCCAGACGCGCTTGGGCGGAGTAGGTCTCCTGCTTGCTCGCGCTCGCGGTGAAAACGTGGTTAAAGCCGAGTCCACTCTTTTTCTGTATTTCGGCCAGCTTCTTTGGCGCGAATGTCTCTATCACGGGTCTGATAATGGAGTCGAAGGTCGACTGCGAGTTACATCCGAATTGCTTGAAATTCTGGTGTTCGATCGTCGCAAGACCGGCTGTTTTCGCCAGTGATGTCTTGCCGACGCCGCGTTCACCGAAAATGAAGACGTGCTGCCCTTTGGTATAAATCGCCTGGCGGACGATGCCGACCTGCTCGACACGACCTTTGAGGTGGTTGACCTGCTCAATCGGTGCGGAGTGTGACGCCACGCTGTTCAGCTCGTTAGCGAACTGATGCATGCTGAGATCGTGGATTCCTTTGATCACTTATCGCCGCCTCGTGCAGGTATGACGACACATGCTAGCCGGATAGTGGTAGCAAAAGATGGTATAGCGAGTTGGCCACACCATCGGGGGCCGGTGGCAGTGCGCTGACCTCTTTTACTCCTTCGGGTAGTTGGGTTCAAAGGTAGCATCGACACATTTAGACCAGGGGTTGTGCCGGATGAAGACTTACGGAGTGCTCTGCGACGCGACCAACTCTGTCGTGTACGTCGGCCCCGCTGCGGATCCGCGGGAAGCCTGCGTGCGAGCAACGAGGGACGCTGGCGCCTGGGGTTCGCTGGGGCCTTTCAATCGTGGCCCGATGAGCCCTGCGCAAAGCGAGACCGGCTCCTGGATCGAACTGTCGGTCTATGACCTTGGCGACATGCCTGCGAAGCCGAGTGTGGATTCAGAAGATCAGGAAGTGCTTGCTGCGATGACAGAAGACAGCTTTATCGAGCAGTACATAGCCCGTCAGTATTGAGTCCGGCAATACCCTCCGCCCAACTCTGTCCGAAGGCACCGCATCGCGTTCCTCGAAGGAGTCTTGCTCCGCGCCTCAACCGGGTGAAGTGCATTCGCGCGAGTTCCTCAATTGTTTGGGATATGCCACGGAGCAACCGGCTCGATGTCTTCACCGGGAAGCAATCGCGGGTCGGACAGGAGTGGTGTGGCATCACCGGCCATGAACGTATCCACCATTTCGTCGATCGTCCACGGAGCATGCTCTAACTCTCGCGACAGGAAGTAGTGCAGTTCTACTTCCATAAGTCGACTGTTCGCCAGATATTCCATTACGGCTTGCTTGTTGAGCGAACGCCGCAAATCTGCTGTCACGCTATCACGTTCGGAGTCCATCGCAATGTGAGTAATGGCAAGGGGCGCCGCAGCAACTTGGCGATCAATGTCCGCAAGCTTTGATTTGATGAAGCGGCCGCGTGCTTCCACTGATTGGGGCGCCAGGCACTCCCAATGAACGATCGATGCCATCGTTACGTCGGACACATAGCGAGGGTCGTCTTCGTGGTGGCTAAGCGCCGTCAAGGACAGCAAGCACTTTGCCGGATCCAGGCGTTTGCCGGTCAAGAGGCGAACCAACTTCGGCCCAACCAAAATCGAGGAGTCCTCAGTATCTCGGGCGACCGCGTCGAGGTTCGCCTGCCGCACAACGCCCTGGCCGTACTCGTCTTTCCACGGGTACCCGTCCGGTAACGTCAGGTGAGATTGCACCGCGCGCTTGGCATGCATCACAAGATAGTCCGGAGGAACGCGGGCGGCCTCTACTGTGAACTGCACGTCGATATAGAGACTGACCTTCTCGGAGTTGAGCCACTCCTCCCATGGATCGAAAAGCACGCAGACGGCGGCGGCCGTCTCGGCCTTTTCATAGCTTGAGGATTGCAAACGTTTGCATTCCACGTGGATCCGAACGGCACCGATCCCGACCGCCAGGTCGGCCGTCCTTCCTGGACCCTCGGGGATGAATGCCACTTCCATGCCCTCCCGAAGGTATCGACCAGCCGTGGCCAGCTCGAACAGCGCGCTCTCCGGTGAGCGTGTGCGATCCGCCATCATGCGATGGACGCGCTCCTTGGCGCCGGGAACGCGCGCCAACTCGGGAAGAACCACTCCGATGGCCTTGATCAGGGGAAGGATCCGTGAACCCAGGCGCGCGTCGTAGCCAGTCCGCTCAGTCAGGAACGCCACTGTTTGCGCCAACCAGGAACCAGGCAGATCTGCGGGCAACAAAAGCGGTTCGCGCCGCACCCATCTACCACCCTTCAGGCCGCAATTGGCCTGGTAATGCTCCAAGGCCCGCGCCGTACGCCTCAGGCCCTCCTCGAGGCCGCCCCCAGCGCAGTGCGTGATCCACGCGATTGCCCTAAGGATATCCTCGTCCTGTTCAACACCCACCATCTCTCGTCCTCTGGTTGGACTGCTGCCGGTTTCGCGGACACCGAATTTAGGTGTGATGATGAGGCCGGAGTGGCTTCTCTCGCCACGAAGAATTCAGACGCAACCCTGGCGGCCTGGTCAGCGGCCGCGTCCTCATCCTGTGCGGCCCTGATGCGCTCGCAAGAAGCCGACGATCTGTTCTTCGGTAAATCGCTTCTTCACGTCCAATCTCCTTCGGATGGGGGATTGGACTCCAAACCGCCGTGCTACTCAAAACCGGGGGGACGTCGAAATCGTGATTGATTGCTTGGCGCAACGCCTACAGACCGCTGTGGTCATAACCTCAGTGTATCCACAAATAGCAACGGCGCGGTGTCCCGCGCCGTTGCTATTTCTTGTCTGAGGATCCGATCAGGGGCATTTGCTGCCAGTATGGATCGACTGGGCTATGCGTACCGAATTGCGGCCCAATTCAGACCTAAGATTTATGGAGTCTTTGCAGGCTTTGGATCTCGAACCTTCGCCATCAAGGGCACCTGTACGACAGGCAGGCTGGCAGATTGCAACGTGGCGCAAACGTGTTGGCGCCAAAAAGGCCATACGACATGCGGCGCATTATTCGATGTGAAGTCTTGCAGCGACTCGGCGTCAAATTCTTCGCACACTACCTTAAATTCTGCGATGAATCCCGCCTCGATGAGGTAGATAGGCTCGGCGTTCTGGGCCGGCTCACCGGACTCAGAATCTTTTTCTTGTTCTTCATCCACAATACGCATACCAAGATGCACTGTCGCAATGAGAAATTTTGTTTGCATGCCGGCAAGCTCGCGCGAGACAAACTCGTGCTCAGCCCAGCGGCGCGATTGAATCACGCACCTGTCACCATCAATCGTTACCTCACCGATATTCGGCATGGTTCGAAAGGTTGAGTATGCAAGGCGAATATTTGTCAGGTTGAAACACTTAACTGGATCGAGCATCACGACCACCCCGCCGCCATTGGCAATGGCGTTGATGTTTCCCATTCGCGAGACTCTTTCAGCTCAACTATCCCGGCCGACTGCACCAGCAAGTTGCGCTTCGTCTTAGCGCCCCCTTGGCTGGGCTCATTTGTCTGGACTGTGTGCCAGACATCTATTATCGAATAAGAATCATTTACTTCTAGTACCCTAGCTTGGCACGCCGGATTCCGCATACCCTGAAAATCTAGAAAGACACCGTTGCGCGCAGAAGCGGCCTCGGTTTCTTTCGCGCCAAGAATTGTCATACCAGCCTTGGCGAACAACCAATTGGCCGCCACAGGCAGTTCTGCGCTCAGACGCAATAGCTTGTCCATTAGGTCGCTTTGTAGGACTTCGCCGCGCTCGTATTTGGAGAAAGCGTTGGGACCGCCCCCAAATACTTGGGAAGCTTGTTGCTGCGTGAGCCCAAGCTTCTTTCGAAGTGCGCGAACTTCTCCGCTCACCAACAGACCTTGCTTAGCGCGCTCTTCGTCAATAGCCTGTGCGCGCGCAGCAGCCATCGTCCGGCCATTAGCTTTCAACTGCGAAGCCGTCATCGACTCCTCCCCACAGTGGGAGCAGACAGACATAACAAGGCCATCCAACTGGCGATCAACGCCACGAATTTGGAGGACGTCGGAGTAAGTAACCTCCGAAAGCGTTCCTTCTTCGCACATCGGGCAAATGTGTTTCGAGTCCATCATTCCCAGCCCTCCGGATGGAACGAGCAAACAATCGTCATCATCCGCGATGACGTCATGCGAATCTTGATATACATGTCGTACGTCTCCCCATTTGGGGCCTGAAACTTCGGCAGTAGGTACACGTCATGCCAGAGGTGCCGGCTCTTGCCTTCATACCGCTCGCACTGATGAAAGTGCCCTACGGTGAGAGTCAGAAGGACACCACAGACCGGGTTGGTTGCATCCACCGGAAAGCCCATCCTCGCCAAGTGACGAAGGAGGCGGGGACCATCGCCGAAATGGATCGCCTCCGCGCGTGCGTGCTCGTGAACCTTTTGAAGGTCAAATTCCGCGGCACCTTTGGTCTCGATGACGTTGTTGGAGCTAACCATCCTGGTTGGCTCCCTTGCCGAACCTTGGCGAACTAACCCCTATGGTTAGTTCCCGCTGGCGGCCATGATGATGAAGTTTTGGGGTAGATGCAACAGGCCAAGTGGTCGGGCGCGACAACTTATAAGAAATTAACTCATTGATTTTAAAGTAATTACTGTTTTCCCCTAGAATTTCCATCATCGCGAAACACCCCTCCGTGTGCGTCAGTTCATTTTATGTATGAAATTTCCGTGCTCGGAGCGCGCCGAAAAGTCCTTCGAGAGACCAAGAATTTCAGAACTGCGAAGACGAAAAACTACCATTTTGAGTAGCCCGAAAAGTCCGCTAAGGGTAGGATTCTGCCGGTCGACGCCGGCCTTCGGCTGATCATACTGGTCGGGGCCGATTGGTCGCGTGACGCAATCACTCCGGTACACGCAGCCAGACCTGGTGATCCTAAGGGATGCGCCAATCTCGCTGACTGGGCCGCCACCTTCAACGGCACGGATCATCTGGCCAGTCTGAGAGATGTGCTCCTTATCGAGTTGAAGAAGGGGCGTTCGACCATCAGTCGGATCGAGACGCGGTGGACTGCTGCCGGTTTCACGGACACCGAGTTTAGGTGTGCTGATGAGGTCGGAGTGGCTTCTCTCGCCACGAAGAATTCAGACGCAACCCCGGCGGGCCTGGTCAGCGGCCGCGTCCTCGTCCTGTGCGGCCCTGAGGCGCTCGCGCAGGTAGTCATTCACAAGGTAAGCCTTAAGTCATCCCAGACCGTCTATGCGCGCCATGGATGCCTCTCCACGGATCGACGGATCGTGGTCCAGATGTCCAACGGGCGCCTGTAGGGCCCCACTAGGGCGAAGGGCCACAGTCCAGCGGAAGCTATGGTTCAGGACCATCCGTCGCTACGTGGGCCACGCTGGGACCCATCGCGTACATGCCTGGCAACTGCAGGGATGCGCCTGGACTAGGGTCAGGACAGCAACACGCCCAACGGGGGGAGACATAGAGGCGACATGGGGGCCAAGGGGAAATCCCGGGGGAGCCATGAAGAGCCACGGGAAGCCATATGGGAAGCCATGTGGAGGCCGTGAGGGGGAGCCATGGGGGAGCCATGACCTGCCCCGAACAATTAACAACAGGCACTTAGGTGACCTAAGTGCCTGTTTTAATTGGTGGGCCGTGAAGGATTCGAACCTTCGACCAATTGATTAAGAGTCAACTGCTCTACCAACTGAGCTAACGGCCCAGGAAACCTGGGTTTGAAACTGGGGTGGATGATGGGATTCGAACCCACGACAACCGGAATCACAATCCGGGACTCTAACCAGCTGAGCTACATCCACCATCGACCTGATACTGGTGCGCCAGACAGGACTCGAACCTGCAACCGTCGGCTTAGAAGGCCGATGCTCTATCCGGTTGAGCTACAGGCGCAGTCGCTGCAGGTAGAACGTCTCGCTGGTCGGGGTAGAGGGATTCGAACCCCCGACTTTTGCGTCCCAAACGCAACGCTCTACCAGACTGAGCTATACCCCGCTTTCGAATCACCGGCCAAGCCACCACCGGAGCCTTGAAATGTTACGGGTGCCGCCTCGCCCAGTCAATCCGTATCGAAGCACACCTTGTGTTTCTCGATCATCGTTTTCACCGGAAACCGCGACATTCCGGTTGAAAACAAAACGGGGCGCAAGCACCCCGTCTCGCAGAATAAAAATGGTGCGCCCGGAGAGATTCGAACTCCCGACCACCTAGTTCGTAGCCAGGTACTCTATCCAACTGAGCTACGGGCGCACTGAAAAAATCTTTGCTGTGCGGCCGGGATGCATGAACATCAAGGCCGCGAAGCAAGGAGCGGAATTATTCAGGCTCCGCCCGCCTTCGTCAACCCTTTTCGTGAAATTTCTTCACCGAATTTTTCATGCCCGGCGAACGACTGCCCGTGACACGCCTCCCTTAACGCGCGCCCGTATG
Organism: Rhodanobacter sp. FW106-PBR-R2A-1-15; assembly: GCF_058789735.1. NCBI lineage: Bacteria > Pseudomonadati > Pseudomonadota > Gammaproteobacteria > Lysobacterales > Rhodanobacteraceae > Rhodanobacter > Rhodanobacter sp. FW106-PBR-R2A-1-15. The sequence continues at coordinate 65,601 of NZ_JBYTEM010000019.1, forward strand.
CGGCACCAGGACGAGTCCACCCGGACGCGAAGAAGGCGACCAGTGGTCGCCTCCTTTTGTTGCGTCGGTATGGCCTTCCAGACCGCGGTCAGCCATCCAGGCCGGACCGGCTCTGCGGCGCCGGGTCGCCGACCTTGCCGACGGTCGAGCCGGCACCGCCCTTCGGCGGCGGAGGCGGCGGGGTGGCGCCGGTCGAGGTGTCCTTGTTCCAGTCAGCGGGCGGCCCGGGCACACGCCCGGCCATGATGTCGTCGATCTGGTGCGCGTCGATCGTCTCGTATTGCAGCAGCGCATCGGCCATGGCGTGCAGCTTGTCGAGGTTCGCGGTCAGCAACTCCTTGCTGCGCGCATAGGCACGGTCGAGGATGCCGCGCACCACTTCGTCGATCTTGCTGGCGGTCTCGTTGGAAATGCTCTTGTGCTGGGTCACCGAGCGGCCCAGGAACACCTCGTCCTCGTCCTCGCCGTAGGTGATCGGACCCAGCTCGTCGGAGAGGCCCCACTTGGTCGCCATGTTGCGCGCCATCTTGGTGGCCCGTTCGATGTCGTTGGAAGCACCGGTGGTGACCTTGTCGTTGCCGAAGATCAGTTCCTCGGCCACGCGTCCGCCGTACAGGGAGCACAGCTGCGACTGGATCGCCACGCGGTTGATGCTGTACTTGTCGCCCTCGGGCAGGTACATGGTGACGCCCAGCGCGCGCCCGCGCGGGATGATCGTCACCTTGTAGACCGGGTCGTGCTCGGGCACCAGCCGGCCGACGATGGCATGGCCGGCCTCGTGATAGGCGGTCAGCCTCTTCTCGTCCTCGCTCATCGCCATCGAGCGGCGCTCGGTACCCATCAGGATCTTGTCGCGCGCCTTGTCCAGGTGGCTCATGCGCACTTCACGGGCGTTCTCGCGCGCGGCGAACAGCGCCGCCTCGTTGACCAGGTTGGCCAGGTCGGCACCGGAGAAGCCGGGCGTGCCGCGCGCGATGGTCATCGCGTCTACGTCGCTGGCGATCGGCACCTTGCGCATGTGCACCTTGAGGATCTGCTCGCGGCCGCGTACATCGGGCAGGCCCACCACCACCTGGCGGTCGAAGCGGCCCGGGCGCAGCAGTGCCGGGTCCAGCACGTCGGGACGGTTGGTCGCGGCGATCACGATGACGCCTTCGGTGCCCTCGAAGCCGTCCATCTCGACCAGCAGCTGGTTCAGCGTCTGCTCGCGCTCGTCATGGCCGCCGCCCAGGCCAGCGCCGCGATGGCGGCCGACCGCATCGATCTCGTCGATGAAGATGATGCACGGCGCGTGTTTCTTGGCCTGCTCGAACATGTCGCGCACGCGGCTGGCGCCCACGCCGACGAACATCTCGACGAAGTCGGAACCGGAGATCGAGAAGAACGGCACCTTCGCCTCGCCGGCGATCGCTTTAGCCAGCAGGGTCTTGCCGGTACCCGGCGGCCCCACCATCAGCACGCCGCGCGGAATCTTGCCGCCGAGCTTCTGGAAGCGGCCCGGATCGCGCAGGAACTCGACCAGTTCGCCGACCTCCTCCTTTGCCTCGTCGCAACCGGCGACGTCGCTGAAGTTGACCTTGATCTGGTCCTCGCCCTGCAGCTTGGCGCGCGAACGACCGAAGCTCATCGCGCCGCGCCCGCCGCCGCCAGACTGCATCTGGCGCATGAACCAGATGAACACGCCCACGATCAGCAGCACCGGCAGCCAGCTGATCAGCAGGCCGATCAGCGAGAAGCCCTCGGACGGGTCCTGGCGGACCTCGACGCCCTTGTCCTGCATCTGCTTGACCACCGCGTTGGTGGAGAAGCCGAGCATCGGCGCGACCGTGCGGAACGGGCTGCCGTCCTTCAGCTTGCCGCTGATGGTGGCCGGCTGGTCGGCGCTGATCGTGGCGGTGGCGACGTTGCCGTTGTCCACGCTTTGCACGAACGAGCTGTAAGGCAGGTCGGACGAAGCCGCGCCGCGCGGGTTGAAGCTCTGGAACACGGTGAACAGGACCACCGCGATGATCACCCAGAGCAACACGTTTTTCGCTGTTTCATTCATGCACGGTTCTCGCCGGATGCGCGGCGGCTGGCTTGAAGCCGGTCGCCAGCGCGTATACCTCACGCGAACGCGCACGCGAGGCCTTGGGTTTACGCATGGTTACGCGGGTAAAGTCCGCACGCAAGCTGCGCAAGTAATCGTCGAAGCCGACTCCCTGGAACAATTTGATCAGGAACGAGCCGCCCGGCTTGAGCCACTGCCGGCTGAAATCCAGCGCCAGTTCGGCCAGATCCATGGCCCGGATCTGGTCGGCCAGCGCCACCCCACTCATATTGGGGGCCATATCGCACAGCACAAGATCCACCTTGAGCCCCTCCAGGCGGGATTCCAGCTCGTGCAGCACGGTTTCCTCGCGGAAATCGCCCTGCAGGAAATCCACCCCGGCGATGCTCTGCATCGGCAGGATGTCCAGCGCGAACACCTTGCCGCTGTCGCCCAGCCGGTTGCGCACCAGTTGCGACCAGCTGCCAGGCGCCGCACCGAGGTCGACCACGTTGATGCCGGGCTTCAGCAGGCGGTCGCGCTCGATCAATTCCTCCAGCTTGTACACCGCACGCGAACGCAAACCCTCGGCCTGGGCCTTCTTCACGTATTCGTCGTTGAAGTGTTCACGCAGCCAGACTGCGCTGCTCTTGCTGCGGGCCATGTCGTCACAGTCGCCGATTGGGGGAACGGGTGGGCGCATGATACCCTTTGCCGTTCATTGACCGCGAATCGAGCACCGCCGCATGGCCCTTTCCCCCTCGCAGATCCGCTACCTGCGCAGCCTTGCCCATGAGCTGAGCCCGGTCGTCCTGCTCGGCAACAAGGGCGCCAGCGAAGCCGTGGTGAAGGAGCTGGGCCTGGCGCTGGACATCCACGAACTGGTCAAGGTGAAACTGTCCGGCGGCGACAAGGAGGATCGGCAAGCCCAGATCGACACGCTGACCCGGGGCACCGAGGCCGAGCAGATCCACCAGATCGGCCATGTCGTGGTGCTGTTCCGTCGCAATACCGACGAACCGAAGATCGCCTTGCCACGCTGATGGACCTGTCACTCGAACGCCCCGAGGGCTTTCTCTACGTGCGCCGCGTCGGCGCGCGCGGCGTCACCTTGATCGATCGCGAACTCACCTGCAGTTTCCTGCTGGCGCCCGACCGCGCCGTCGAAAACTGGCCGGTTACCGCGGCCGATGCGCTGGATGCCAGCCATGTCGAGGCTCTGCTGGCGCTGCAGCCCGAGCTGGTATTACTGGGCACCGGCGAGCGCCAGGCGTTTCCGGCCGCCGCGTTCTTGGCCGGTTTCCTGCGCAAGGGCATCGGCATCGAGGTGATGGACAACGCCGCTGCCGCTCGCACCTACAACCTGCTGGCCGGTGAAGGGCGACGGGTGATTGCGGGGTTCATCCTGCCGGCGGCCTGACCGCCGCCACCGCGATCAACGCGGCGGCAGGTAGCCCAGCGGATCGACCGGATTGCCGTCCTTGCGGATCTGGAATCCCAGCTCGTCGCGGGTGGTGCCGGTCGAACCCATTTCGGCAATCTGCTGGCCCATGCTGACCCGCTGACCTTCCTTGACCAGGCGTCTGCGGTTGTGGCCGTAGGCGGACAGGAAGCTGTCGTTGTGCTTGATGATCACCAGCTCGCCGTAGCCGACTAGGCCGTTGCCGCTGTACACCACCACGCCATCAGCGGCGGCGCGCACCACGTCGCCGGACTTGCCGGCGATCTCGATGCCGGGAATCGCATCGCTGCTCTGGAAGCGGCCCACCAGGCCGCCATCCGCGGGCCAGCGCCACTGTACGCCGCTGGTCACGCGTGAAACGCCCGCTGCCGCAGGCGCCGGCGGCGGCAAGGTCGTCGGCGCAGCCACCGGCACGCCAGCCACCGGCACCACCGACGTCGCCGCCGCTGCGGCGGGCACGGCCGGCTTTGCCGACGGCGGCACGCTCGCCGTGGTGGCGACCGGCGCGCTCACCGATGTGGATGAATGGACGGGCGGTGCACCCGGCGCGATCGGCGCGAACACCGGCGTCGAGTTCGACCGCGCCGACACCGTGGGTGCAGCACCGGCATGGCCGCGCGTGACCGCTACCGGTGCAGCGGCCGCCCTGGCTGGCGGCGAAAGCGTCAGCCGCTGGCCGGGCCAGATCGTATACGGCGCAGCGATGCCGTTCCATTGCGCCAGATCGCGGAAGTCCACGCCCTGGCGGAACGCGATCGAATACAGGGTGTCGCCCTTCATGACCGCATAGCTGCCGCCGGGAACCGGCGTGCGGGCAGGCGTCGCGGCAACAACGGCGGGGCGGTGCACACTGTAGGCGCCGGCCGTCGGTTCCACCACGACCGAGCTGCGCATGGTGCCGCAACCGGCAAACAGCAGAGTCGCAGCGAGGATGGCACAGCACGGAAGATATCGGTCCATGCGCACCAGCATACCGAGGCAGGCAGCCTTTTTCATGCGACGGCGCTGTGTGCCACGCGGGCTCAGTGCAACCAGAACCACCACCCCAGCAGCAAGGCCAGCAGCACCAGGGCGGCCCAGCCGATCCGCTCGATGTTTTCGTGCAGGATCCGTTCGGCACGCTCGCCCACCAGGCGAATCAGCAATGCCAGCAGCCACACACGCTTGCCGCGGCCCAGGCCGATGCAGAGCAGGAACGGCAGGATCGGCACACCGATGATGCCGCAGGCCCAGGTAACGAACTTCATCGGCACCACCGGCTGCAACGCCGCCAGGATCAGCACGCCGTACAAGCCCCAGCGATGCTCGACCATCTGCCGGCTCAAGGTCGCCACGCCCTGCTCGATCGGTGCCAGCAGGTGCAGCGTATCCAGCACCGGGCGCAGGGCATGGAACGCCCAATGGCCCAGCACATAACCCACCAGTGCGCCGAGCAGCGAGAACAGCAGGCTGACATTGGCGAAGAAGAACGCCCTGTGCCGCTTGCCCAGCATCATCGGCGCCAGCATCACTTCCGGCGGAATCGGAAAGATGAACGATTCGACGAAGCTCAACCCGGACAGGTAGTACAGCGCTCTCGGCTCGCGTGCCCAGCTCAGCGCACGCGCATAAAGTGCTCCGAACAGGCGCATCAGCCGATCCCGCCCAGCAGCGGTACGAAACTGACCGCGCCCAGTTCCTCCTGGATGAAATCGCCCTGCCCGTCGCTGCGCATACGGATCAGGGTCTGCCGGCTCGGCGAGCCGACCGGCGCCACCAGCACCCCGGTCGGGCTGAGCTGGTCGAGGATGCGGGTGGGAATGGTGTCGCCGGCGGCAGTGAGGATGATCGCGTCGAACGGCGCCTCGCCCGGCCAGCCCAGCTTGCCGTCGTCGTAGCGCGAACGCAGGTTGGTCAGGCCGAGCTGGCGGAAGCGCCGGCGCGCCTGGCGCAACAGGGCCTCGATCCGCTCCACCGTGAACACCTGCGGCACCAGCGCCGCCAGCACCGCCGCCTGGTAGCCGGAGCCGGTGCCGATCTCCAGCACCTTCTGCGGCACGCCGAACTCCAGCAGCGCCTCGGTCATGCGCGCCACCACCCACGGCTGCGAGATGGTCTGGCCGTGGCCGATCGGCAGCGCGTCGTTCTCGTAGGCGTGCGCGTGCAGCGCCTGGTCGATGAAGTGATGGCGCGGCAGGTTGCGGATCACCTCGATCACCCGCGGATCGCGGATGCCGCTGTCCTTCAGCACCGCCACCAGGCGATCGCGTGCGCGTTGCGAGGTCATCCCCTCGCCCTTCAGGTCCGCGGCGGACAATGGATACGTGGTCATGGCTCAGGCCGCCTCATCGTCGCTGGCGCGGCCTGCCGCCATGGCGGCGCCCAGCGGCTGCATCCAGCTGCTGACTTTTTCCAGCGCCTGGAAGCGGGTCAGGTCGACATGGATCGGCGTGACGGAAACGAAGCCGCGCCGCACCGCATTGAAATCGGTGCCGGGGCCGGCATCGTCCACCTCGCCGGCCGGACCGATCCACCAGATCGGTCGCCCGCGCGGATCGGTCTGCGCGATGCACGGCGCCGCACGATGGCGGCGGCCGAGCCGGGTCACCTCGAAGCCTTTGATTTCCGCCCACGGCCGGTCCGGCACGTTGACGTTGAGGATGGTGTCGGCCGGCAGCGGATCGACCAGCAGCCGCTGCATCAGCAGCAACACCGCCTTCGCCGCCGAGTCGTAGTGCTCGCCCTTGTGGTCATGGCTGACCAGCGACACCGCAATCGCCGGCAGGCCCAGGAAGCGTCCTTCCATCGCCGCCGATACCGTGCCGGAATAGATCACGTCGTCGCCCAGGTTGGCCGAATTGTTGATGCCGGAAACGACCATGTCGGGCTCTTCGTCCAGCAGGCCGGACAACGCCAGGTGCACGCAATCGGTCGGCGTGCCGGCCACCCGGTAGTAGCCGTTGGCCATCGGCAGCACGCGCAGCGGCGCATCGAGGGTCAGCGAATTGCTGGCGCCGGAGCGGTCGCGGTCGGGCGCCACCACCGTCACCTGGGCCACTTCGCCGAGGCGCTCGGCAAGCACGCGGATGCCAGTTGCATCCACGCCATCGTCGTTGCTGACCAAAACTCGCATGATGCTCCGTCGAAAGCTGATTGCGGACACGCTTCCATGACCCCACAGTGCGCGCCACAATTGTCGAGTTTACCGGAGCGCAGCGCGGGTTTCACATCGCGCGTATCCGCTTTCCCGCCACGCACGCACTTTGACTTAGCATGCAGGCATGAAGCGCCGCACACCTGCGCCAGTCAACGACGACGACCGCCGCCTGTTCCGCGAGGCGATCGGCGACGTGCGCCCGCTGGTCTCGGCGCCAGCGCCTCCGGCGGCCCCGAAGCCCGCGCCGCATCCGCGCATGCTGGAGGCGGACGAAGCGGCAGTGCCGGGAGAACTGCTGGACATGGCGTTCGACCCGGCCCTGCTCGAAGTGGGCGAGGAACTGGCCTACCTGCGCGACGGCTATCCGCCGAAACTGCTGCGCCAACTCAAGCGCGGCCAGTTCAGCGTGCAGGACGACCTCGACCTGCACCAGATGAACGCCGCCGCCGCGCAGGCCAGCATCGCCGCCTTCCTGGCCGAAGCGAAACAGCATGGCCTGCGCTGCGTGCGCATCGTGCACGGCAAGGGTCTGCGCTCGAAAGCTGCCGGACCGGTGCTGAAAGGCCTCACCGACCGCCTGCTGCGCCGGCGCGACGACGTGATCGCATTCGCTTCCGCGCGGCCGGCGCAGGGCGGCACCGGCGCGGTCATCGTCCTGCTCAAGAGCTAGCTGGAAGCCTCGGATAACCCGTCATTCCTGCGTAAGCAGGGTTTTCAACAGACGAACGTCTGGTCATCCAGTGCCTTTCAAACCCTTCGAAAGCAATGGCGCTGGATCCCGGCTTGCGCCGGGATGACGAACAAAAGAGGGTTTTCAAGGTTCCTATGGTGTCGAGGCCAGCTCGCGCACCACCACCGTGGCGTACGCGCCGGCTGGCAGCTCGAACGACAGTTCCAGCGCGTCGTCGTCCAGCCAGCGCCAGCGCAGGCTTTGCGGCAGCAGCCGCAGCGGGCGGCGTTCCTGGTCCATGCGTGCTGCCGCGAGGCCGGCGGTCAGGTCGCTGTTCGCCGCAGCGATCTCGCGTTCCAGTGCGCCCGCCTCGCCTTGGCTCGGCGGTTCGCCCTGGCCCCACAACGGGCCGGACGGATGGATGTCCGCGCGCGCCAGCCGCTCGGCCAACGCCTCGCTGAACGGCTCCGGGCCGAACCAGGAGCGCGAGCCAGCGAGCGACCAGATCTCGCCATCCAGGGACGAGTCCCAGGCGCCCTGCTCCACGCGTGCCGCAAGCACGCCGTTGAAGATGTGCGAGCGGGCCGCCGAGAGCAGGATGCTGCGCTTGTCGCGATCAACCCTGCGGCCGGCAAACATCTCCCGTGCCTGCCCCACGTTGCCGCCCTCGCGGCCGAAGCGCTGCTCGCCGAAATAGTTCGGTACGCCGCGCGCGGCGATCTGGTCGAGCACGCGCTCGGCCGCGGCGCGGTCACCCACCACCTCGCGCAGCACCAGCACGAAACGGTTGCCGCGCAGCGCGCCGCGCTTGAGCTTGCGCGAGTGCCGCGTCGCCGCCAGCACCTTCACGTCGGCATGCGGGAAAGCCGACCAGTCCGGATCGGGCTTGCCCGCCAGCTGCACCGAGAACATCTGGCGGGTGACCGCGTGGCGGTCCTTCAGCCCCGCGTAGCCCACCGCGACCGGCGGCACGCCAGCGAACTTCGCCAGCTCGCGCGCCACCCAGTCGGTGTTCGCGCCGCGCTTCTCCACCCACAGCAGGGCGTGTTCACCGCTGCCGTCGGCGTCGTAGCCGAGGATCTCCTCGACCTGGAAATCCTCCGGCATGCTGCGCAGCCGGGCGGCAAGAGGCGGAGTGCCGTGGGCGTAGGGAAGTTCTTGCATGGGAAACGGCTTCTTTGGGAGTCATTCCCGCGAAGGCGGGAATCCATTTTGACGCGTGATTGAAGAACAGGATGGATTCCCGCTTGCGCGGGAATGACGCCCTGCCAAGTGGGGGTTCGACAACCTGGAACCAGGTCCGGCAGGTAGTGGTTACATCAGGAACACCGTCGCCAGCCCCAGGAAAATGAAGAAGCCGCCGCTGTCGGTCATCGCGGTGATCAGCACACTGGAACCCAGCGCCGGGTCACGGCCGAACTTCGTCATCAGCACCGGGATACCGACGCCGACGAACGCCGCCAGCAGCAAGTTCAGCGTCATCGCCGCGGTCATCACCAGGCCCAGCGAGACACTGTCGTACAGCAGCCACGCGACAACACCGATCACCCCGCCCCAGACCAGCCCGTTCAGCAGCGACACGGTCAGCTCCTTGCGCCACAGCCGCTTGGCGCTTTCGGCGGTGATCTGGTTCAGTGCCAGCGCGCGCACGATCATGGTGGTGGTCTGGTTGCCGGAGTTGCCGCCGATGCCGGCCACGATCGGCATCAGCGCGGCCAGCGCCACCAGCCGCTCGATCGATCCCTCGAACAAGCCGATCACGCGCGAGGCGATGAAGGCGGTGACCAGGTTGATCGCCAGCCAAGCCCAACGGTTCTTCAGCGAAGCCCACACCGAGGCGAAGATGTCCTCCTCCTCGCGCAGGCCGCCGCGGCTGAGTGCCTCGCTCTCGCCTTCCTCGCGGATCACGTCGACCATCGCGTCGATGGTGATGCGGCCAATCAGGTGGCCGCGCTCGTCGACCACCGGCGCGGTCACCAGGTCGTAGCGTTCGAACGCCTGCGCCACGTCGTAGGCGTCGTCGGTGGGGTGGAAGGTGTTGACGTCCGGCGCCATCACCGCGCTGACCATCTTCTCCGGCGGATTGACCAGCAGCCAGTGCAGCGGCAGCACGCCGGTGAGCAGGTTGTCGTGGTTGATCACGAACAGCTTGTCGGTCTGCGCGGGCAGCTCGTCGAAGCGGCGCAGGTAGCGCAGCACCACCTTTAGGCTGACGTCCTCGCGGATGGTGACCATCTCGAAATCCATCAGTGCGCCGACCTGGTCCTCCTCGTAGGACAGCGCCGACTGCACCTGCTCGCGCTGCTGCGTGTCCAGGCTGGCCATCAGCTCAGGCAGCACCGCGGTGGGCAGGTCCTCGACCAGGTCGGCCAGCTCGTCCGCGTCCAGCGGCTCGACCGCGGCGAGGATCTCGTGGCGGTCCATGTCCGCGATCAGCGATTCGCGCACCGCGTCGGAGACTTCCAGCAGGATCTCGCCGTCGCGGTCGGCCTTGACCAGCTGCCAGACCGCCAGGCGATCGTCCAGCGGCAGCGATTCGAGGATGAAGGCGATGTCGGCCGGGTGCAGCTCGTCCAGCTGCTGGCGTAGATCCGCCAGCACCTCGGCCGGCAGGCGGCCGTCCTCCTCATGCCGGTGCAGCAGGTCGACGATGGTTTCGAGCTGGTCGTGCAGCCGGCTTGCGGCGCTGCGGGCTTCCAGCTCGATCACGAGCGCTCCAACAGGACGCATGCCTGCGCGGCAATACCCTCGCCGCGGCCGCAGAAGCCGAGATTTTCCGTGGTGGTGGCTTTCACGCTGATGCGACCGACTTCGCAGCCCAGGTCGGCGGCGAGGTTCCCGCGCATCGCCTGCGCGTGCGGCCCGACCTTCGGCGCTTCGCCGATCACGGTGACGTCGGCGTTGCCCAGCGTGTAGCCGTGCTGCGCCATCAGCATCGCCGCGTGGCGCAGGAACTGGCGGCTGTCGGCATCGCGCCAGCGCTCGTCGGTGGGCGGGAAGTGCTGGCCGATGTCGCCCAGCGCGAGCGCGCCGAAAATCGCGTCGCACAGCGCGTGGATCACCACGTCGCCGTCCGAGTGCGCCACCACGCCGCGGCGATACGGCACGCGCACGCCGCCGAGGGTGACGTGGTCGCCCTCGCCGAATGCATGTACGTCGAAACCCTGCCCTATACGCATTACGTCGTCCTGGAAAGCATGAACTCGGCCAGCGCGAAATCCGCCGCCGTGGTCACCTTGATGTTGTCCTCAGCGCCTTCGACCAGCCGCGGCGCGAAGCCGGCCTGCTCCATCGCCATCGCCTCGTCGCTGACGTTCACGCCGCGCCGTGCCGCCTCGCGCAACGCCGTCGCCAGTTGACCACGGCGGAACATCTGCGGCGTGAAGGCACGCCAACGCAGCTCGCGCGGCTCGGTCAGCGCGCTGCGCCCGGCCGCATCCGCCCGCTTCAGCGTGTCGCGCAGCGGCGCACCGAGCAGTCCGCCGTCACCGGCGCCGGCCAGCTCGATCAGCTTGCCGATGTCGGCCAGCCGCACGCAGGGCCGCGCGGCATCGTGCACCAGCACGAAGTCGTCCGCGCCCACCGACACCGGCAGCGCGTCGATCCCGGCCAGTACCGAATCGCTGCGCTCGACGCCGCCGACCGCGGTCAGCACCGGCTTGCCGTTGAGGCAATCGACGCCGGGCCACCGTGCATCACTGGCGGCCAGCGTCACCAGCAGGCCGCCGATCCACGGATGCGCGGCGAGCCGTTCCAGCGTGTGCGCGATCAGCGGCCGCCCAGCCAGCGGCAGGTATTGCTTCGGGCAGTCACCGCCGACCCGTGTGCCACGCCCCGCGGCGGGCACCACGCACCACAGCGTCGGCGCGCTCATGGCGACCCGGCAGGCTTGGCGGGCGGCGGTGGCGGCAACGCACTGCCGGCGCGGGCCGGCTGCTCGACCACCTGGTAGAACACCTCGCCCGGCTTGATCAGACCCAGCTCGGTGCGTGCACGCGCCTCGACCGCCTGGTCGCCGTGCTTCAGGTCCAGCACGTCGGCACCGACCGCCTGGTTGCGCTGCAGCAGCTTCGTGTTCTCGTCGGCCTGCTTCTTCACCGCCACGCGCAAGGCGTCCACCTCATGCATGCTGCCACTGCCGGTCCACAGCTTCAGCTGCAGGCCGATCAGCAGCAGGAGCAGAACCAGGGCGACCCAGCGCAGCATGGGCGGCCGTTCAGCCGGGCAGTCGGGTCAGGTTCGGGAACGCCTCGCGACCGGCGTAGCGCGCGGCCGAGCCCAGCGCCTCCTCGATGCGCAACAGCTGGTTGTACTTCGCCACGCGGTCGCTGCGGCACAGCGAGCCGGTCTTGATCTGGGTCGCGGTGGTGGCCACCGCGATGTCGGCGATGGTGGTGTCCTCGGTTTCGCCGGAGCGGTGCGAGATCACCGCCGCGTACTTCGCCGCATCGGCCATCGCGATCGCTTCCAGCGTCTCGGACAGCGTGCCGATCTGGTTCACCTTGATCAGGATCGCGTTGGCGATCTTCTTCTCGATGCCTTCGCGGAAGATCACCGGGTTGGTCACGAACAGGTCGTCGCCGACCACCTGCACGCGGTCGCCGATCGCATCGGTGAGCAGCTTCCAGCCGTCCCAGTCGCCTTCGGCCATGCCGTCTTCGATGGTGACGATGGGGTACTGCTTCGCCCAGCCGGCCAGCAGGTCGACGAACTCGGCCGAGCTGTACTGCTTGCCTTCGCCGGCGAGGTCGTACTTGCCGTTCCTGTAGAACTCCGAGCTGGCCGCGTCGAGGCCGAGCAGGATCTCGCTGCCGACCTTGTAGCCGGTCTTGTGGATGGCTTCGAGAATGGTGTCGATCGCCTCGACGTTGGAACGCAGGTTCGGCGCGAAGCCGCCTTCGTCGCCCACCGCGGTGGCAAGGCCGCGGCCGTGCAGCACGCTCTTCAGTGCATGGAAGATCTCCGCGCCGGCACGCAGCGCCTCGGCGAAGCTCGGCATGCCCACCGGCAGCACCATGAACTCCTGCACGTCGACGTTGTTGTCGGCGTGCGCGCCGCCATTGATGATGTTCATCATCGGCACCGGCAGCGCGCCGGGCTTGCCGGTGGTGCCGTTGATCTCCGCCAGGTACTGCCACAGCGCCTGCTTGCGCTGGGCGGCCACCGCATGGGCGGCCGCCATCGACACGCCGAGCAGCGCATTGGCGCCCAGCTTGCCCTTGTTCGGCGTGCCGTCGAGGTTGATCAGCGTGGCGTCCAGGCCGCCCTGGTTGGCCGCATCGAAACCCTTCAGCGCGCTGGCGATGGCGCCGTTGACGTTGGCCACCGCCTTCTTCACGCCCTTGCCGCCGTAGCGCGACTTGTCGCCGTCGCGCAGCTCGACCGCCTCGCGCGACCCGGTAGAGGCGCCGCTGGGCACCGCGGCGCGGCCGAAGCCGCCGCCGGCCAGGGTGATTTCGGCCTCCAGCGTGGGGTTGCCGCGCGAGTCGAGGATTTCACGGGCGTGGATGCGGGTGATCGTGGTGGTCATGTCGGTCCAGTGCGTGGGAATGTTCAACGAAATCGTGTTGTTGTAGATACCGTCTCGTTCCGCGTTATGCAAGCGAGCATCCAGGTGATGCGTGCGCAGAGGCAACGAGGCGGTGTCTG
>NZ_JBYTEM010000020.1:0-74569 GCF_058789735.1 Rhodanobacter sp. FW106-PBR-R2A-1-15
GTGCGCGATGCTCTTCGTCACGTGACGAAAGGCATCGCGCACAGGGTGCGCTCCTACACGTGCGTCGCAATCTGCTAGCTTTAGACGATTTGCATCGACAGGGATTCGCATGTTCGAACGCGTACTGATCGCCAACCGCGGTGAAATTGCCTGCCGGGTGATCCGCACCTGCCGCCGGCTTGGCATCCGCACCATCGCGGTATATTCGGAAGCCGACAAGGATGCGCAGCACGTGCGACTGGCCGACGAGGCGTGGCCGATCGGCGGCCCTCTGCCGACCGAGTCCTACCTGCGCATCGACGCGATCCTCGACGCTGCGAAGAACAGCGGCGCCCAGGCCATCCACCCCGGCTACGGCTTCCTGTCCGAGAACACCGCCTTCTCACGCGCCTGCCGGGACGCCGGCATCGTGTTCATCGGCCCCGCTCCGGAGAGCATCGAGGCGATGGGCTCCAAGGCCGCCGCCAAGCACCTGATGGCGAAGCACGCCGTGCCGCTGGTGCCCGGCTACGACGGCGACGAGCAGGACAACGCGTACCTTGCCGAACAGGCGCACGCCATCGGCTATCCGCTGATCATCAAGCCCTCGGCCGGCGGCGGCGGCAAGGGCATGCAGATCGTCCGCTCGGATGCCGAGTTCGCCGAGGCGCTGGCCACCGCGCAGCGCGTGGCGCTGGCCGCGTTCGGCGACGCCAGCATGCTGCTGGAGCGTTATGTCGAGCAGCCGCGCCACATCGAGTTCCAGGTGTTCGGTGACCGCCACGGCCATGTGATCCACCTCAACGAGCGCGAGTGCTCGGCCCAGCGCCGCTATCAGAAGGTGCTGGAGGAAACCCCCTCGCCGTTCCTCGACGACACGCGCCGCCAGGCGATGGGTGCGGCTGCCGTGGCCGCCGCGAAAGCAGTGGATTACGTCGGCGCCGGCACGGTGGAGTTCATCGTGGCGCAGGACGGCACGTTCTTCTTCATGGAGATGAACACGCGCCTGCAGGTCGAGCACCCGGTCACCGAGCTGACCCTGGGCCTGGACCTGGTCGAATGGCAGCTGCGCGTGGCGAACGGCGAAGCGCTGCCGCTCACGCAGGATGAAGTGGCCTCGCACGGCCACGCCATCGAGGTGCGCATCTACGCCGAGGACCCCGACCAGAACTTCCTGCCCGGCTCCGGCAAGCTGCACACGCTGCGCCTGCCCGCGCCGTCGGCCCACGTGCGCCTCGACGGCGGCGTGGTCGAGGGCGATACGGTGACGATCTTCTACGACCCGATGATCGCCAAGTTGATCGTGTTCGACGCGGACCGGCCGCAGGCCCTGCAACGGCTGCGCGAAGCGCTGGCGGCGTGCGAGATCACCGGCCCGAAATCGAACATCGGCTTCCTCGAACGGCTGGCGCGGCACCCGGCCGTGGTCGAGGGGCGCATCGACACTGGCTACCTGGATCGCCACCTCGACGAATTCCTGGTCGGCGATGCGGCACCGACCGCTGGCGTACTGTTCGCGGCCGCGACGGCGGTGTTGCTGCGCGACGAGTCGCACCTGGCCACCGCCGCCTCCGACCCGCATTCACCCTGGGCCAGCGCCGACGCCTGGCGCATCAGCCATGCTGGCAAGCGCATCGTGGCGCTGACCTGGCGCGAGCAGCGCTTCGAGATCGAGGCGCGTGGCCACGCCGGCGATTACCAGCTGCACCAAGGCGAAACCGGCTGCAACGTGCGCGGCGCGCGCCTGCTCGATGACCATCTCAGCGCCCGCTTCGACGGCGAATCGCGCCGCGTGCCGTTGCGCGCTGACGCCGCCCACGTGCTGCTGCACGACGCCCACGGCCAGCGCTACAGCTTCGCCCGCGCCGCCGCATTCGCGTGGGCGTCCAGCGACGACGCCGGCGGCAACCAGGTGATCGCGCCGATGCCCGGCCGCATCGTGCTGGTGAAGGCGAAAGCCGGCGACACGGTCGAGCAAGGCCAGGAGCTGCTGGTGATGGAAGCGATGAAGATGGAACTGGCCTTGAAGGCGCCTCGCGCCGGCACCATCGAGAGCGTGAATGCCACACAGGGCGAGTTTGTCGAAGCCGACGCGGTGCTGGTGCGTTTCGCCGATCGAGCTTCTTGAGCCCCTCTCCCCTCGGGAGAGGGGTTGGGGTGAGGGTCCGGGCAGGCAGGATGGTTCACCTCGACCCCGCACCCTCATCCGCCCCTTCGGGGCACCTTCTCCCGGAGGGAGAAGGACATTACGTCCTTCGGAGCTTTTTCATGAACGCTTCCAACCACGTCCGCATCGTCGAAGTCGGCGCCCGCGACGGCCTGCAGAACGAGAAGACCATGCTGCCGGCCGAGGTGAAGATCGCGCTGATCGACCGGCTCTCCTCCACCGGTCTGAAGACCATCGAGGCGACCAGCTTCGTCAGCCCGAAGTGGGTGCCGCAGCTCGCCGACGCAGCCGAAGTGTTCGCCGGCATCCGCAAGCTGCCGGGGGTGAGCTACCCGGTGCTGGTGCCGAACCTGCAGGGCTACCAGCGCGCGCGCGAAGCCGGCGCCACGCATGTCGCCGTGTTCACCGCCGCGTCCGAAGCGTTCAACCGCCGGAACATCAACGCCTCGATCGACGAGTCGATCGAGCGCTTCATCCCGGTGATGGAACAGGCCCAGGCCGACGAGGTGAAGGTGCGCGGCTACGTCTCCACCGTGCTCGGCTGCCCCTACCAGGGCGCGGTGCCGGTGGCCGACGTGGTGCGCGTGGCGCGGCGCATGTACGAGCTGGGCTGCGACGAGATCTCGCTGGGCGACACCATCGGCGTAGGCACTCCGGCGAAGGCGCGCGCGATGCTGCACGCGGTGGCGCAGGAGGTGCCGATCCATGCGCTCGCCGTGCACTTCCACGACACCTACGGCCAGGCGCTGGCGAACATCCTGGCCTGCCTGGAGGAAGGCGTGCGCGTGGTCGACAGCGCCGTCTCCGGCACCGGCGGCTGCCCGTACGCAAAGGGCGCCACCGGCAACGTAGCCAGCGAGGACGTGGTCTACATGCTGTACGGCCTGGGGCTGGAAACCGGCATCGACCTCGACCTGCTCATCGCCACCGGCGCCTGGCTCGCCGCGCAGCTGCACAAGGAAACCGCCAGCCGGGTCACCCGCGCGCGCACGGCCGCCGGCTGAGCCGCCCGTGCTCCCCGCGCGACTCGTTATGATCGAAACCTCGATCGACGAGGGGCAGGACACGATGCGCGCAAACCCGACGATCCGGCGAACGACGACACTCCTGCTGCTCCTGCTGTGCACCGTGCTCGCACCCGTGGCGGCGGGCGGCACCACACCCAAGGGCGACTGGCTGCTGCTGCCCGAGCGCGTGTGGACCGGCGACGGTGATGCCGCGCACAGCGGCTGGGCGGTGCTGGTGCACGATGGCGCGATCGCGGCGGTGGGTCCCGCTGCATCGATCCAGGCGCCCGCCGATGCGCAGCGCATCGAACTGCCCGGCGCCACGCTCACGCCCGGCCTGATCGACCTGCACTCGCACCTGTTCCTGCATCCGTACAACGAGACGTTGTGGAACGACCAGGTGCTCACCGAGCCGCAGGACTACCGCACGCTGGAAGCCGCCGCGCACGCGAAGGCCACCCTGCTCGCCGGCTTCACCACCCTGCGCGATCTCGGCACTGAGGGTGCCGGCTACGCCGACGTGTCGGTGAAACGCGCGATCGACGAAGGCCTAATCCCCGGTCCGCGGTTGTTCGTGGCCACCCGCGCGATCGTGGCCACCGCCAGCTACGGCCCCGGCCCGCGCGGCTTCCGCCCGGATCTCGAACTACCCGGCGGCGCGCAGGAAGTCAGCGGCGTCGACCAGGCGATGGCCGCGGTGCGCGAGCAGGCCGCGCGCGGCGCCGACTGGATCAAGCTCTACGGCGACTACCGCGTCGGCCCCGACGGCGCCACCGCGCCCACCTTTACCCCCGCCGAGCTGAAGGCGCTGGTCGACACCGCGCACCAGCTCGGCCGTCCGGTCGCCGTGCACGCAGCCAGCGACGTCGGCGTGCGCATGGCGGCGGAAGCCGGTGCGGACAGCATCGAGCACGGCTACGGCGCCAGCGAGGCGACCTTCAAGCTGCTCAAGCAGAAGGCCATTGCCTACGAGCCCACGCTCACTGCGGTCGCGTCTACCGAGCAGTACTTCCACCACTACGTGCCCGGCCGCGACCCACCCACCCCACGCATGCAGGAGGCCGCCCGCGCGTTCCGCACCGCGCTGAAGCTGGGCGTGACCATCGGCAACGGCAGCGACGTGGGTGTGTTCACGCATGGCGAGAACTGGCGCGAACCAGCCGCAATGGTCGCTGACGGCATGACGCCCGCGCAGGCGCTGCACGCCGCTACCGACGTGGCGGCGAAGATCCTGCGCCAGCAGGCCGCGTTCGGCCGCATCGCGCCCGGCCTGCGCGCCGACCTCGCCGCCTTCGCGGGCGACCCGGACGCGCAGATCGACGCCCTGAAAAAACCGGTGTTCGTGATGAAGGACGGCAGCGTCTACCGCCACCCCTGACCGCAAGCCCGGCGCGTACCGCTCAGTCGAGCGCGAGGCGCAGGAACGGCGAGGGCTCGCGCTCCACGAATTCGCGGCGTACGTGCGCCAGCAGCTCGCGCTGGCTGCCGAACGGCAGCAGCGCGGCGGCCTCATCCAGGGTGACCCAGCGGAACGCCGAGTGCTCGCCGTTGAGGCGCACCTGCACTCCCTCGGACACGCGCGCCACGAAGGCAGGCACGATTTCGATGGCGTCCGCTGCAGCGAGATAGACCTGCTCGCAGAAGCTGGTGGCCCAGAAGCTTTGCGGCACCAGCGCGGTTTCCTCGCGCAATTCACGCAACGCGGCCTGCCAGCCCGTCTCGCCCGCCTCGACATGGCCGGCGAGGTAACTCCACGCACCGTCGAGATAGGCGCCGGCGCGCCGCGCCACCAGCATCTGCGTCGCCACGCCCGAGCCGCGCAACGCCACCACGGACACCATGCTGCTGCGCACCGGCAGGCCGCGTCCGACGCTCATGCGGATGCCAGCAGCTCGCGGCTGGCCGCCGCGCTCGGCCGTGCCGCCACGCGCGCGAACCACGGGCCGATGCTCGGCAGCGTGCGGTCGAAGGGCTGGTTCACGCCGGCGCCGAAATCCAGCCACACGTAAAGCCAGATATCCGCCGCGCTGAAGCGCTCGCCGCACAGCCACGGCCCGGCGCCGAACAGGCCATCGAGCCAGGCCAGGCGATCCTGCGCGATGCGCTTCAGGCCTGCCGCTGCCTCGGGCGCCACCGGGATGCGCGGCGCGAAGCGCGACAGACCCTCGGCGTAGTGGAAGGCGTTGTGGATGAACTCGGTGACGTTGAGCTCCACCCGCCGCCACCATTGGCGGGTCAGTGCGCGCTGTTCCGGCGTTGCGCCGACCAGCGCCGGCGCGGGGTGCAGCTCCTCCAGGTATTCGGCGATCGCCACCGCCTCGGCCAGCGTCGAGCCGTCGTCCAGCCGCAGCGCCGGTGTCTGCCCGGCCGGGTTGATCGCAAGATAAGCGGGCTCGCGGTTCTCGCCGCGCATCACGTCCACCGTCACGGCCGGCAGGCGCAGGCCTTTCTCCAGCAGGAACATGCGCAGGCAACGCGGCGCGGGGCTTATGGCATCGTAGACCAGCACGGCACGACTCCCGGGCGGCACCAACTCGGTGCACACTACACCCTCTCCTTTCCCCGCACCCCGCTTCCATGGCCAACGACTACCTGATCCGCCGGATCGAGCCTTCCGACAACGCGGCCATCGCCGCGATCATCCGCACCGTGATGCCCGAGTTCGGCGCCGACGGCCCCGGCTTCGCGATCCACGACGCCGAGGTGGACACGATGTGCGAGGCCTACGCACAGCCACGCAGCAGCTATTTCGTGGTCGAGCGCGACGGGGCGGTGATCGGCGGCGGCGGCGTGGCGCCGCTGCAGAATGCCGAAGCGGACGTGTGCGAGCTGCGCAAGATGTATTTCCTGCCCGCCGCGCGCGGCATCGGCGCGGGTGCGGCGATGATGCAGCGTTGCCTCGACGCGGCGCGCACGCACGGCTTCCAGCGCTGCTACCTGGAAACGCTGACCGGCATGGACGCGGCGCAGGCGCTGTACAAGCGCAGCGGTTTCACGCCGTTGTGCGCACCGCTGGGCGGCACCGGACACTTCAGCTGCGACCGCTTCTTCATCCGCGAGCTGTGACCGTGATGACCGCCATCCGCACCGCCCGCGACGAAGACGCCGCAGCCATCCACGCCATCTACGCCCCTTCGGTCAGCGCCGGCACGGCCACCTTCGAGACCGAACTGCCCGGCGTGGACGCCATGCGCGAACGCCTGCGCGCTCGCCTCAAGCACTACCCGTGGCTAGTGTGGGAAGAGGCCAGCGAGGTGCTGGCCTATGCCTATGCCGGACGCTTCCGCGAGCGCGCCGCCTACGACTGGATCGCCGAGACCTCGATCTACGTGCGCGCCGACGCGCAGCGTCGCGGCATCGCACGCCAACTGTACGGCGCGCTGCTGGACGTGATGCGGCAGCAGGGCATCACCCAGGCCGTCGGCGTGATCACCCTGCCCGGTGCGGCCAGCGTGGCGATGCATGAGGCGATGGGCTTCCAGCCCGCCGGCGTGTGGCGCCAGTGCGGCTACAAGCTGGGGCAGTGGTGGGACGTGGGGGTGTGGCAGAAGGAACTGCAGCCGGCGGCGAATCCGCCCGCAGCCGTCATCCCGTTCCCCCGGCTGCCGCCAGCGCAGTTGCAATCACTGCTGGAACGCCAACACTGAATTCCCAACGCGCGTAGGGCGGGCACGGCCCGCCGCTTTGTCCTCACGATGCCGAAGAAGCCAAAGCTGGCGGGCAGTGCCCGCCCTACAACTGTGCGATGCCATAAAAAAAACGTGCCCGCGGTGGCGGGCACGTCTTCATGCGTCGCAGTCGAACCGGCTTACTGGTTGAGCAGCAGGTCGACGATCACGCCGGTGGCGATCGCCACCAGCAGGTAGTCGCCGCTATCGCTGCGTACCCAGCGATAGCCGCGCGGCGGTTCGCGCAGGTCGGCGTCGCGCCAGTCGTACACCACGTAGCGGGTGCTGCGGTATTCCTCCGGCAGGTAGCCGCCGCGCTTGTACCAGCCCTCGTGGCGGCCACGGTCGTGCCAGTTCTTGTAATGGCCGTAGGCATGGCCGCGGCCACGCCCGTGACCCGGTCCCTGGTCGTCGTCATCGTCGTAGCGCACGTAGCGACCGCCATCCTGATCATGGCCGCGACCGCGATCGCCATCATCCTGCTCATACCCGTCATTGTCGTGACCATGGCCACGACCGTGGCCGTGACCCTGCGCCAGCACGGAGCCGCTGGCCAGCATCAGCATCGCACCGCACACGACGGACAGACCTAGCAGCTTCTTCATGTGTCGATCTCCACTTCTATGGACCATGGGGCCGCCCGCATCGTACCGGCAATCACCCCGGCACTGCTGTGCGGCCCGGCACAAAGCTTGCCCCGGCCAGCCCAACCCGGCATGAACCGCCCGGACCCGGTCGGATTCGCGTTCAGCCTGCAGCAACCGGGGCCGCTCGGCTACCATTGGCGGCTTTCAGCATCCATTTCGGGGGAATTCCTAATGCAGCTCGATCAGGTCAAGGCGATCATCACCGGCGGCGCCTCCGGTCTCGGCCACGCGGTGGCGCAGCACTTCGTCGCCCACGGCGGCAAGGTCGCGCTGTTCGACGTCAACGACGACAAGGGCCAGGCCGCCGCGAAGGAGCTGGGCGGCGCCGCGCGCTTCTTCCGCACCGACGTCACCTCCGAGGACGGCGTGGCCACCAACGTGGCCGCCGCGCACCACGCGATGGGCGGCCTCAACGTGGTGATGAACTGCGCCGGCATCCTCGGCGCCGGCCGCGTGCTGGGCAAGGAGGGCCCGATGGCGCTGTCCACCTTCGCCACCACCGTGATGGTGAACCTGGTTGGCAGCTTCAACGTGGCCAAGGCCGGCGCGGCGCTGATGCAGAACAACGAGGCCGGTGAGGACGGCGAGCGCGGCGTGATCGTCAACACCGCCAGCGTGGCCGCGTATGAAGGCCAGATCGGCCAGGCGGCGTACTCCGCCTCCAAGGGCGGCGTGGTTGGCATGACCCTGCCAATGGCGCGCGAGCTGGCCCGCTTCGGCATCCGCGTGGCGACCATCGCACCGGGCATCTTCTGGACTCCCATGATGGACGGCATGCCCGAGTCCGTGCAGCAGTCGCTGTCCGCCTCGATCCCGTTCCCCTCGCGCCTCGGCAAGCCGCAGGAGTTCGCGCAGACCGTCGCCTTCATCCTCGGCAACCGCTACATCAACGGCGAGACCATTCGCCTCGATGGCGCGGTGCGGTTGGCTGCCAAATAGCCGGGATTCGGGATTCGAGATTCGGGATTCGTACAATCCGCATCGCGCAAGCCCTGACGCCCCGGCTCCAGAACGAATCCCGAATCCCCAATCCCGAATCCCGGAAAAAAAATGAAAGCTTCCGACGTCAAGAAAGGCAACGTGGTCGAACACGACGGTACCGTCTACCAGGTGCGCGACATCGAGCGCAGCGCGCCCACTGCGCGCGGCGGCAACGTCACCTTCCGCTTCACCATGTATTCGATCCCCGGCGGGCGCAAGTACGACCTCAGCCTGCGCGCCGACGACGATCTGCGCGAGATGGACCTGGTGCGCCGCGCGGCGAACTTCTCCTACATGGATGGCGAGGCCTTCGTGTTCATGGACGCCGAGGATTACACCCAGTACCCACTGTCGCCGGAACTGGTGGGCGACAACGCCGGCTACATCGTCGAGAGCGTCGAGGGCTACTACGTGCAGCTGATCGACGACGCCCCGGTGGGCCTGCAGGTGCCCACCAGCGTGGTGCTCACCGTGGTCGACACCGCGCCGGAGATGAAGGGCGCCAGCGCCACCAAGCGCACCAAGCCGGCCAAGCTCGACACCGGCATCGAGATCCAGGTGCCTGAGTACATCAGCAACGACGAGAAGGTGTGGGTGAACACGCTGACCGGCGAGTTCGCGGGTAGAGCCTGACGCGTTTGCGACAGTCCAGTGGACTGTCGCGCGTCAGGCTCCGGTGAGGCATGGATGCCGGGCGGACAGCGCCGCAAGGACGCCTGCTCGCCCTCCCCTGTTGCGCTGACACACAGAACGCGAGCGTGAGGCCTGCGGCACCTGGTTTTGCCATACTCGTCCCTCACCTCGCTGCTCATCACGCCTGATGCCCTCCAGCGCCTATTCGCTCCGCGCCCACGCGCTCGAAAGCCTGACCGCCATCAAGCGGCCGGACGTACCGTGGCGGGTGGTGCTGCGCAATACCGCGGCGGTGGTGCTGCCGCTGGGTGTGGGCATGGCCACCGGCCACCCGCAGATCGGCCTGGGCGTGGCCGCCGGCGCGCTGGACACGATGTTCTCCGACCAGCACGGGCCCTATCGCCAGCGCATGCAGCAATTGCTGCTGGCCTCGCTGGCCGCCGGCCTCGCCGCGCTGGTGGGTTTCCTGATCGGCGGCCAGTTGCTGCCGATCCTGCTGGCTACGGCGGCCTGCGGCTTCTTCGGCGGCCTGCTGGTGGTGTTCGGCACCGACACCGCGCGGGTCGGCATGACCAGCATGATCCTGCTGGTGATCACCGCCTCGACGCCGGCCTCGCTCGAGCATGCGCTCGGCGGCGCCGCGCTGATCTTCGCCGGCGGCCTGCTGCTGATGGTGTTCTCGCTGGCGGCGTGGCCGCTGCAGCGTTACTGGCCGGAGCGCATGGCGCTGGCCAACGTATACGCGGGGCTGGCGGAACTGGCCCGGCAGCCATCGCACGACGAGGCCGACGTGCCGGCGCTGACCGAGGCGATGACCACGCTGCAGCAGACCCTGCTCGGCCGCCACCGCGCGCACGGCCGCGCGATGGAGGCGTTCGGCGTGCTGCTGGAGCTGGCCGAGCGGATCCGGTTGGAACTCACCGCGATGAGCGCGCTGCACGCCGAGCCGGGCATCCATGCGCGGTTTCGCGACGACGCCGCACACGTGCTGGCAGCCATCGCCGAGGCGCTGGAACGCGGCGACTCGCCCGAACGCGCGCAGCGCATGCTTGAGGCCCTGCGCGCCAGCGAGCGCATCCTGCTCGACGGCAACGAACGGGCGCCTGGGCTGGCCGCGCACATCCACGCGCTGGCCGGCCAGCTGGCCGCCGCGGTGCGCAACGCCGACTGGGCCGGCAGCCGCGGCGAACTGCGCGCCAACGCGGCCGAAACCCGGCTGCCGCCGTCGCTGCGCAGCAACTCCCCCTGGGCCACCCTGCGCGCCAGCCTCACGCCGCGCTCGGTGGCGTTCCGCCATGCCGTGCGCATGGCGGTCTGCCTCACTGCCGCCCTGTGGCTCTCGCGCCAGCTGCAGCTGCCGCACGGCTACTGGCTGCCGATGACTGCGGCGATCGTGCTGCGCCCGGACTTCGCCGCCACCTTCAACTTCGGCCTGCTGCGCGTGCTCGGCACCGTGCTCGGGTTGGTGCTGACCACCGTGCTGCTGCACGTCACGCCGGACGAACCGTGGGCGCACCTGGCGCTGATGGCGCTGCTGTGCATGGCGTTCCGCTACCTGGCCAGCGCGCACTACGGCATTGCGGTGGCGGCGCTGACCGGCACCGTGGTGATCCTGCTCTCGTTCGACGGCGTGAACCCGGGCCTGGCGGTAACCGACCGCGTGATCAACACGGCGCTGGGCTGCGGCATGGCCCTGCTCGCCTACGTGGCCTGGCCGACCTGGGAGCGTGGCCGCGCGCGCGCCGCACTGGCCGACATGCTGGACGCCTACGCCAGCTATCTGCACGCCCTGGCAAAGCCCGGGCAAACCGCCCTCCACAACGACACGCGCAGCGCGGCACGCACCGCGCGCACCAACGCGCAAGCCTCGATCGACCGCATGCGCACCGAGCCGGCCACGCCGCCGGAACTGCTGGCCCTGGCGCGCGCGCTGTTCGCCAACGGCAACCGCCTGGCGCGCAGCGCAATGTCCCTGGAAGCCACCCTCGACGATCTCGCCACACTGGCCGAACCGGCCGGCGTCGCACGCTTCGTCGAACAGGCGGCCGGCAACCTGCGCGCGATCGCCGCCGCCCTGCGCGAACAGCACCCGACCGGCCCGCTGCGCGACCTGCGCGCGCTGCAGCGCCGGCTGGTCGGTGCGATGCAGGAAGGTGATGCCCCTGCGGCCGCCGAGCTGCTGGCACGCATCAGCGACCGCCTGGTGGACAACGTCGACACGCTGGCCTACGTGACGAACCGCAGCCGGCCGGACGTTCCCGTCCGGTAGGGCGGGCACCGCCCGCCGCTGTTTGCTTCAAGGGCCGGCGGGCAGTGCCCGCCCTACCAAGCGCGACGCCACCGCACGGAGGTTTTACACTGCGCGAATGCTGAAGATCGACACCCACGCGCACATCCTGCCCCGCGACTGGCCGAATCTGGCGGCAAAGTTCGGCGATGACCGCTTCCCGGTGATGACGCATACCGACGGGCGCCACCGCATCTACAAGGACAGCCGCTTCTTCCGCGAAGTGTGGGATTCGGCGTTCGATCCACAGACGCGCATCGACGACTACGCCCGCTTCGGCGTCGACGTGCAGGTGATCTCCACCGTGCCGGTGCTGTTCTCGTACTGGGCGCCGGGCCACCAGGCGCTGGAACTTCATCGCCACCTGAACGAGCACATGGCCGGCATCTGCCGCGACTTTCCGCGCCACTACGCCGGCATCGGCACCGTGCCGCTGCAGGCGCCGCAGCTGGCCGTGCGCGAGCTGGAACGCTGCATCGACGAGCTGGGCCTGCAGGGCGTGCAGATCGGCTCGCATTGCGGCGACTGGAACCTGGATGCGCCGGAGCTGTTCCCGTTCTTCGAGGCCGCCGCCGATCTCGGCGCCGCCGTGCTGGTGCATCCGTGGGACATGATGGGCATGGCCAGCATGCCGAAGTACTGGATGCCGTGGCTGGTCGGCATGCCCGCCGAGCAGTCGCGCGCCGCCTGCTGCCTGGCCTTCGGCAGCGTGCTGGAGCGGCTGCCGAAGCTACGCGTGATGCTGGCCCACGGCGGCGGCAGCTTCCCCTACACCATCGGCCGCATCGAGCACGGCTTCAAGATGCGCCCCGACCTGGTCGCTACCGACAACCCACGCAACCCGCGCGAGTACCTCCAGCGTTTCTACTTCGACTCCTGCGTGCACGACGACCGGGCGCTACGCTATCTGCTGGATGTGACGGGCGCCCGCCAGGTGATGCTCGGCACCGACTATCCTTTCCCGCTGGGGGAACAGCAACCCGGCAGCGGCATCGAGGCGCTGGGCCTGGACGAGGCCGACCGCGCGCGGCTGTTCCACGGCACGGCGCTGGAATGGCTGGGCCTGCCCCGCCACCGCTTCGCTCCCGATCCCATCACGAAGGAACCCGCATGAGCCTTCTGCGCAGCACCATCCTCGCGATCGTCTTCGCCACTGCCCTGCTGGCCGGTGGTGCGCGCGCCGCCGACGTCAGCATGGCCGACGGCAGCGTCCACTTCAGCACGCCGGGCAACTGGCTCGACATCATGGAAACCCAGGGTGACCCCGAAGCCCGCGTGTTCCAGGTGCCCGACCCCTCGCCCACCGGCAAGAACAGCCTCGCCCGCGTCACCGTCACGGTGAAGCAGGTGGCCGACCTCAACGGCTTCAACCAGTACCGCAGCGAAGCCACCGCCAAAGCCATGGCGCTGCCCGGCTACAAAGCCAACGAAGTGCCGCCAGGCCCGAACAGCAACGTCTACACCGCGCAGGAAAACGCCGCCGCCTTCAGCTACACCGAGCACTACTGGTTCAAGAACGGCCACGCGATCCAGCTGCGCTGCATGCGCCCCAGCCAGACGCAGGCCGGTGCCGACTGGAAGGCCGCCTTCGACAAGGGTTGCGACGCGATCGCCGCACAGTTGAAATAATCAACTGCCTTGCTCCCTCCCCTGCCCCGCAGGGGAGGGTTGGGCGACCGAAGGGAGTCCTTTAGGTGTGGGGTAGCTCTTGATCTTCCCGCACGCCCGGACAACCCCCTCCCAACCTCCCCCTGCGACCGAAGGAAGTCCCTTTGGGACGTGCAAGGGGAGGAGCCGCTCTCAGAGACTGAACGATGTCCGCAAGTTTCGAAGCCACCCTCGACTGGGCCAACGCCCGCGATGCCGCCGACCCGCTGCGTGCATTCCGCGACGAGTTCCTGATCCCGCCGCACGAAGGCCGCGACAGTGCGTACTTCTGCGGCAATTCGCTCGGCCTGCAGCCGCGCGCGGTACGCGAAGCCGTCAACGCGGAGCTGGACTACTGGGGTGAACTGGGCGTGGAAGGCCACTTCAAGGGCCGCCTGCCGTGGATGGATTACCACGAGTTCGTCCGCGACGACCTCGCCGCCATCGTCGGTGCGCAGCCCACCGAGGTGGTGACGATGAACACCCTGGGCGTGAACCTGCACCTGATGATGGTGAGCTTCTACCGCCCCCGCGCCGAGCGTCCAGCGATCCTGATCGAGGCCGGCGCGTTCCCCACCGACCGCTACGCGGTGGAATCGCAGATCCGCTTCCACGGCTTCGACCCCGCCACCACGCTGATCGAGCTGCAGAGCGACGAACCGAACGGCACCACCTCGCTCGCCGCCATCGAACGCGCGCTAGCCGAACATGGCTCGCGCATCGCGCTGGTGCTGCTGCCCGGTGTGCAGTACCGCACCGGCCAGGCCTTCGACCTCGAGGCGATCACCGCACTCGGCCACAAGCACGGCTGCACCGTCGGTTTCGACCTCGCCCACGCCGTCGGCAACCTGCCGCTGCAACTGCACGACAGCGGCGCCGACTTCGCCATCTGGTGCAGCTACAAATACTTGAACAGCGGCCCCGGCGCGGTCGGCGGCGCCTTCGTGCACGAACGCCACGCCCAAGCCGTGCTGCCGCGCTTCGCCGGCTGGTGGGGCCACGACAAGGCCACCCGCTTCCAGATGGGCCCAGAGTTCCGCCCGACCCCAGGCGCCGACGGCTGGCAACTGTCCAACCCGCCGATCCTCGCGCTGGCGCCGCTGCGCGTGTCGCTGCAGATCTTCCGCCGCGCAGGCATGAGCGCACTGCGCGAGAAGTCGCTGCAACTCACCGGCTACCTGGAATGGCTGGTGCAGACGCAGCTAGCCGACGTGCTGCAGGTACTGACCCCCGCCGAACCGCAGCGCCGCGGCGCCCAGCTCTCCATCCGCGTGACCGGCGGCCGCGAGCGCGGCCGTGCCCTGTTCGAATACCTGATGGACCACGGCATCATCGGCGACTGGCGCGAGCCGGATGTGATCCGCATCTCGCCCGCGCCCCTGTACAACCGGTTCGCGGATTGTCTGGCGTTTGCGGAGACGGTACGGGCCTGGGGTCGCGGCGACTGATTCGGGTCCTGTAGAGGCTCGTTGAGCTGGCTCTTTACGCCGGCTCCCCTCGGCTCGAGTCCGCACTCCGCATGACGCGGCAGCGATGGGGTCAGCGAGCCGAAAACTCGCCAGGGTCCTTTCGAGTCAATGTCTGGAACGCCTGCATGATCTGCTCCGGCGTAAATCCGCAATGGCCTTCGCCGACCGGCGGCAATACCGTCGGCGCACGGCCATGCGCGGCCTGCACCATGGCCGGATATACCGGCTGGTAGCGCGCGGGAATGAGGGGATCGTCGTTGTCGTACTGCAGGACCAATGGCTTGCGGATCTTGCCGCTGAGCGAGGTTGCTGCTGCCAGGTAACGCACCGCTTGTGGGTCGCCCGCGTAGCGGTGCACACCGCGATTGAACGCCGCATCGTCACCGAAGCCGGCATAAATCGTCGCGCGATTGTCAACCGGCAGGCCTTTCGCACGCGCGACCATTTGGTGCAGGACCAGGTAATGCACGCCGATGGTGCCGGCCAGGCGTTCGCGCGATACCTGCGCGTGCCTGGCAAGGAGCCGTGCGGCGTCTTCATTGGTCTTCAGCGCGGCATCCACCGCGTGCATCACCTCCATCTGGCCCAGCGTCGGCCCGGCAGGATCGGCAAGGCCGCCCTGCGGCAATCCGGCTGTGCGGGGAAAAAAGTAGTCGAACGCCACGAGAGAGGTCAGCACATCGTCGAACACGCGCGTGCCGGGCACGTTGGCGCCGCACAGGGACAACGCGCCGTCGTAGTACTTGCCGTGGTGCTCCAGACTCGCCAGCGCGACGTAGCCGCCCATCGAGAAACCGACGAGGTAAGTGCGCCTGGGCTTGCCGTACTTGTGTCCGAACCACGCACGCAGCCGCTCGTTGTCGCGCAGCGCGTCATCCACCGCCCACCCTTGCGAGGCAAAGCTGCTCTGCGCCACCGCGTACCCGGCCGCGAGAAACAGCGGAGCTTCATCGCCCAGCGGTTTCGGCATGGTGCGCGGCGTGCCGATCGGCTCGAAGCCGTGCAGTTGCATGACCAGTTCGCCGTTCCAGTTCGCGGGGATATCCACCCGGTACGGCGCGCCTTCCAGAACGCCGGTGTCCACCGTGGGAGTGGACTCCGCTTTACGTTCGGGGGCGGCATCGCGCGCGTGCGCCATCCCCAGACTCAGAGCGACCACCATCAAGAGGACGACTGCACCATTGGGTTTCCGGATCATCTGGAGCAACTCCTTAGCTTTGGGAAGGAAACAGAGGTCAGGCCAATCTTCAACGATGCCCCGGAACAAGCCATATATCAGCGGTGGTGCGGAGCATACCGCCGCTGGCTCACCGCCCGGCGAACACCACCGCCGGTTGCAGCTTCACCACCGGGCGCACGCTGATCAGCGCGGCCACCACGCTCACCACGACCACGCCCAGCAACCCCGCCAGCGGGGTGAACCACAGCATGCGGAACGGGAAGCCCAGCCGCACCACGACCTCGCCGGCGATGCCGCACAACCCCAGGCCCATGCCGGTGCCCAGCAAGGCGCACATCGCGGTCTGCGCCAGCACCATCGCGGTCAACATTCCCGACGGCGTGCCCAGTGCCTTGAGCACGGCGTACTGGCTCTGGTGCTCGTAGGTGAACATGTAGAGCATGATGCCGGTGACGCCGAAGCCCATGGTCATCGCCAGCATGAGCATCGCCGCGATGTCGCCGACGTCCTCGGAGTTGACCAGGAACCAGCGCACCGTGTCGGACTTGAAATCCGCCGTGGTGCGTGCGCGCAGGCCTGTGCGCTGCTCGATGCGCCTGGCCACCTCGGGCGGCGAGGCGCCCGCCACGGTCCGCGCCATCACGAAGGTCAGCGTATGCGGTTCCACCGGCAGGATGAGCAACGCGTTGGACAGCGTGGTGTAGAGCAGCGGCCGCGGTGGGAAACGCGGCAGGGTCGAGGACTGGCCCAGCACGCGCACCAGGTGCTCGTTGACCAGCAGCTCGTCGCCGCTGCGCAACTCGCGCGTCGGCGCATCCAGGTGCGCGCCGTCGTGCGGCCACTGGTCCTGCGGCAGCGCCGGCGTCTCCAGCTTGCCGCTGGTGCCGCCGGCGTCGACGATCACCGCAGCGCGCGCGCGCAGCTCGTCGGGATTCCGTCCGGGCACCACCGGCGCGCCGGCCAGCGAGGCGTCGTCCACGCCGATCACCTGGAAGGTCTGGAACTGTCCGTTTGCGAAACGCACATCCGCGTTGCCCAGCGCCAGCGGCACCGCGCGGCTGACGCCGTCGACGCTGCGCACCCGGTCCAGCGCGGAGGCCGGCATGTTGATGGTCTGCTCCACCGACTGGACCGCCGGGTCCATCACCCACACGTCGGTGGCGCCGTTCTCGGAGATCAGCGCGAAGCCGTTGGTCATGAAGCCGCAGAAATACGAGGCGGCGAAGGTGACCAGGAAGGAGGTAAAGGCGATCCCGAACAGCAACCCCACGAACTTCGCGCGATCCGCCGCCAGCATCTTCAGCGCGATGCGGAACATCAGCGCTGTCCGCCCGCCGGCTGGCCCGGCGCGGGCGGCACCTCGATGAAGGCATCCATCTGCTGCCCGAGGTACACCGGCAGCGTGCCGCGCTCGAAGCTGTAGATCACCTGCAGCACGCGGACGTCGGTGCGCTCCGTGCTCAGTCCGGTCAGCGACGTCTTGGGAGTGACGTACGGCTCGATGTACTCGAAGTGCAGCGGGATGGACAGGCGCGGATTGCCGCGCACGAACGCGCGTGCCTGCGTGTGCGGACGGACGCGCCACGCGTCGTTCTCGTCGATGTCCACGCGCAGGTACATGCGCTGGTCGTCGCCGATCAGCACCAGCGGCTTGGCCACCTCACCCGCCGGCGCGAACTCGCCCACCCGCACGTTGACCTGCAGGATGCGTCCAGCGATGGGGGCATGAGCCACCGCGCGGGCGATATCGACCTCGATCTGCCGCTCGGTCGCCGCAGCCGTCTCCACCGCAGAGGCGGCCGCCTCCATGTCGTCCCTGGCATTGGTCAGCGCCTCGACGCTGAGGGCAGACTTGTCGAGGCGCTGCAGATTCGTGAGGTAATCCAGCCGGTGTGCGGGCTTCGCCAGTGCCGCCCGGGCCAGCCGGACATTGGCCTTGGCCACGCCCAGGCGCGCCTGCAGGTCGCGGTCGTCGATGCTGAAGAGCGGAGCGCCGGCCTCGACCTCGTCGCCCGGTCGCACGTCGATCGCGCTGACCACCCCGGGCACGGCGGTGCCGACCGACACGTTGCCCAGGCCGGTTTCGGTGATGCCGGTGCCGACCACATAGTCGGCGAAGGACACCTGCTCCATCGGCGCCGCCGAGGTCGTCACCACGGCCGAATCGCCGGAGCGGAACACCACCGCCACCGCGATGATGGCGCCGGCCAGCGCCAGGCCGGCCAGCAGGTAGATCCGCTTCTCGAATGGCGCCATCACGACTGCTCCCCCTGCCGCCCGCCCTCGCTGATCTCGATGATCCGCCCGTCCTCCATGCGCGCCATGCGATCGGCGTAGTCGAAGGTCCGGTTGTCGTGCGTGACCACGATCAGCGCCCGGTCGGACGCACGGGCCACGCCGCGCAGGATGTCCATCATCTCGTGTCCCGTCTTCGCATCCAGGTTGCTGGTCGGTTCGTCGCACACCACCAGTTTCGGATCGTGCACCAGCGCACGCCCGATGGCGACGCGCTGCTGCTGTCCGCCGCTGAGCTTGCGCGGCAGCGCATCGGCGCGCGCCCCCAGCCCGACTTCCTCGAGCACGGACCTGGCACGCTGCTCGGCCACCTCCCGCGCCACGCCGGATATCAGCAACGGCACCGACACGTTCTCCACCGCCGTGAGCGCGGGCAGCAGGTTGAAGGCCTGGAAGACGAAACCGATGCTCTCGCCGCGAAAGTGCGTGCGCTCCGCCTCCGTCATGCGGCCGATGTCGCGGCCCAGCACCTCGCAGCTGCCGTCATCCCGGTCGAGGATCGTGGTGATGATCGAGATCAGCGTGGTCTTGCCGCAACCCGACGGCCCCACCAGCATCAGCAGCTCCCCGCTGCGCACATCGAGATCCACGCCGCGCAGCGCATCCACGCGCTCGTCGCCCGAGCCATAGTGCTTGGTCAGGCCGCGGCAGCGCACGGCAGGTTCCTGGTCTGCGCCTGTCATCGATGGCCGCTGCCTTCAGGAGTATCAAGGCCCGATTGTAGCCCGCCACCATGAACGCGAAAGGCATGGACGCTGCGCAAGAAATCTCGCGTATTCGCTGGCAGCAGCCGGGACCCTCGAGCGTGCCGATCCCTGCGCTGGCGCCGCTGCGCATGGCGCAACCGCGCGAAAAGCTTCTTCAGCTCATCCGTGTGAGCGTTGGTCACAAGCGCAGCGGCATCCTGTTCGACTGCCTGATGAGCCACGGTATCAGGGATGACTGGCGCAAACCCGTCGTGGTCCGCCTCTCGCCTGCGCCGCTGCACAACCGGTTTGCGGATTGTCTGGCGTTTGCGGAGGCAGTCCTCAGTGTGTTGCATCGATGAGTTGAATCCACAACCCATTGCTGACAGTCGTGACAGTCAGCTTTCGGCGACACTGGTTGTGCCCGCGGCAGCTAGCTTCGGGCCAGCCTTGAGCATGCAGACATCGTCTACCGACCGACCCTGCAGCGTCGCGGCATGCAAGTTCTATACTCAGCGAATCTCTGGGCGGAGGTCTTGCCGTGGAAGAGTTCCTTGCACGCCTGAAACAGCACAAGCTTGTGCAATGGGCGATCGGTTACGCCGCCGTGGCGATCGCACTGATCCCAGTATTGGATGTGATTGCCGTTCAGTTCGGATGGCCGGAAGGTTTGCGGCGAGGCATCACACTGACGCTGATCATGGGGTTCTTCGTAGTGCTGGTAGTGGCGTGGTATCACGGTGAGCGCAGTGCCCAAAAAATGCCACGCTCCGAAATGCTCGCAGTCGCAGGTCTGGTCATCCTCAGCAGCGCACTGATGTGGCGTGTCGCGCCGGTTACCCACGATGCCGTCACCGCAACCCGCACGACAGCAACAATCGATACCGCGACACTCGCCGCCGAACTGGCGAAAGTCCCGGACAAGTCCGTCGCAGTGCTGCCGCTGGCCAACCAAAGCGGCGATCCCAAGCAGCAGTACTTCTCCGACGGCCTATCCGAGGAGCTGATCTCCGACCTCACCCAGATCAACGGGCTGAAGGTGATCGGCAAGTACTCCAGCTTCAAGTTCCGCGATTCCGAGGACAGTCCGGCGCAGATCGGCGCAGCGCTCGGGGTGGCCAACCTGATCCAGGGTTCGGTGTTCCAGCAAGGCGATCGCATTCGGGTCACGGTCGGCATGATCCGCGCCAAAGACGGCAGCAGTGCCTGGTCCCGCAGTTACGATGAACAACTCAAAGACGTGTTCGCGATCCAGTCGAAGATCGGCCAGGCCATCGCCGCGGCGCTCAAGGTCCAGTTGCTGGGGAAGGCCATCATCTCAAGCGACAAACCGCCCGGCGGCAATGTCGAGGCTTACCAGCTGATGCTGCAAGGGCGCGCGTTTGCCATGCACTTCACCGAATCAGACATGCGCCAAGGCATCACGCTGCTCAAACAGGCAATCAGGCTCGAACCCAACTACGCCTATGCATGGGGCGCACTGTCTACTGCCTTGGTCAATCAGGGGCAGATATCCATGACTGGCGATGCGCGCCACCAGGCGTACGAGCAAGCCCGCACGGCGGCAGACAGGCAGCAGGCGCTGACGCCGGACGCGGCGGCTACCCACAGTACTCGCGGCTACTTGTTGTCAAACGTCGATAACGATCCGGTGGGTGCATTGGATGAATACCGGAAGGCGCTGGTGCTGGAACCGAACGATGGCAGAACGATGAGTTTCATGGCCTACGGACTGGCGACCGTCGGGCAACTGCAGCCGGCGGCGGAATTGATGCGCAAAGCCATCGCCACTGATCCGTTGAAAGCCGACATGTATGCCAATTTGGCTGCCGTACTGTTGGCGCAAGGCCAGTTCGATGCTGCCGAGCAGGCGACGCGCAAGGTACTGGCCTTGCAGTCGGATTTCCCGGGGATGTATGCGACTCTGGCCGAGATCGACATCCTGCGTGGCGATGCGGCCGCCGCGCTGCGCAACGCGAAGCAGGAAACCGACCCGGTACTCGGATCGCTGGTGCGCGCACTGGCGGAACAGATCGGTCCCCATCACAAGCAGGCCGACGTGGCCTTGCACGATTACATCGCCAAAAACGGCAAGGATCAGCCTTATTTCGTCGCCGACCTGTACGCACTGCGCAAGCAACCCGACGACATGTTCGACTGGCTTCTGCGTGCCTGGAATCAACACGATCCGGCCTTTTTCAGCCTGCTCTTCGACCCCTTCGCGCTTACCTACCAGCACGATCCGCGTTTTGCTGCCTTGTGCAAGCAGTCGGGATTGCCATTGCCGAGCCAGCGGTTGCCTGCGGCGGTCAGCGCCAGCGTACATTGAGCGACGGCTGGATTGACGACGTGTGTGCGACAACCGGGGGTGGCGGATTGCACGCCGCGGCGGCTGACGGAATCGCATGCTGGATGCGGCGTTGTCGCTTGGGTGTCGAAGGGCAGCCGTTGAGAGCGGTTAGGGGACTCTGGTTTTGCCCGTCATCCGGAACCTCGAATCGATATCCTGGATCCAGCGCCCTTGTGCATTGACGCATTGCAGGAACGACACTGGATTCCCGCTTTCGTGGGAATGACGACAAGGGCGGGTCGATCAGGCCTTCCTAGGCAGCCAGTGGCAGCCAACCGATTCTGTTGGAAAATTTCTGTTGGAAAATTCGCAGGGCACCGATTCTTGACAAACGTCTGACCATCAGAGTTGGCTTGGAGATCGTTGCCACTCACACCGTAGTACTTCGCGTCGCTCATTGCGGTCGGCTCACGAAGGGACCTTCCCTTTCAGGATCACGCCCATGCCGGACGCGCAAAAAAAGCAGCCCCCGTTACGGGGGCTGCTCAAAGTCAACGAACCTCAAGCTGTGGCCGTCAGCTAGTCCGGCGCCGGCGCAAGCCCACGAACGCGCCGATCAGCAGGAGACCCAGTCCGAAGATGCCCAACGCCTTCGGCTCCGGCACCGTGTTCAGCACGAAGTCCCCGCCCAACAGGATGTTGCCGTTGTCGGTGCCGCTCTGGTCCGTGGTGCTGGATGCAACCCAGATATCGGTGATGCTCTGGCCGAGAAGGTCCGCTGCGGTAAAGTTGAACATACACTGCGCCGCGTGACTGGACCAATTGCCGAAGCCGGTGCAGCTATCCAAGACGATCGGCGTGCAGCTACCGCCCACCGTGCAAGTGGCTCCGAGCAGATAGCCGGTTTCATCGCCGCCCAAACTTGCTGCGTTGACCGAGCCGAGGTATAGCGTCAGGCTTTTCCAGCCGGTGAGCTGGCTGATGTTCAGGTCTAGCATCTGCCACGGCGTGGCACCGATCTCGTGCTGGCCGCACTCGTTATCGGATGGTTGCTGATTGCAGATGACGCCCATGCCTGTTTCGGCGGCAGATCCAGATTTATACGACATGACGGCGTCGGTCCAAACCTGGTTATCGTATTCCCAAGCGGTGAGGGTCACGGTGCCGTGCGGGTCACCGATGACCGGAGACGTCCAGCTATGGCTGCCAGCAGCATCCTGAAGTCCGACATGGATGGGTAAGGCGCTGGCGTCGAAGGACACCAGACCCAGTAATGCGCTGCAACCTAGTGCCAGCGATGTGAGCATGGATTTGTGCATGTTCGATCCCTTGAAAAAAACCGTGAAGGCTTTCCCTGGAATCTGAATCTATCGATCGTCCGTGGAGTCAGGGATCGCTGGGGCTCAGTCTGAGTCTTAACTAAAAAGCATATTGCATGCCATATCTCCAGTCGATTGATTTTATTGGTTATTGAATTTTTTCACTCCAGATTTTGTGCAAAAATGAAAAATATTCCGACAGATCATGATCGCCAAAACGGTGATTATGGATCTGCAACCCTCGCCTGCCTCGGGTTGGAAGGTGTGCAGAATCTTGTGTACCAGGGATATGAGTTGCCGCCGAGGAACTCGCTCCTCGAACTGAATCGTGAAGCGATTCAGTGCAGCCCTCCGGTCGCGGATCGGCATCGTCCATTTCTTGCTGATGTTGCGGGGCCAGGTAGAACAGTTTCAGCAACGCCTCGTCACTCGGGAAGCCTCCCATGTCCGCTATCGGGCAACACGACTCAGGTTGCGACCGGCTTCTTCCACCCAAAGCGGACATTCAACACTGCGCCCGGCTCAGCGGATGCCTCACCTGCCCCGCCCCGCGGACCACGAAGCGCTCCACCGTGAGCGCCTCCGCACCCATCGGGCCGTAGGCATGCAGGCGGGTGGTGGAGATGCCGATTTCGGCGCCGAGGCCGAGTTCGCCGCCGTCGCTGAAACGGGAGGAGGCGTTGACCATCACCACGGCGGAACGGATCGCCAGCACGAAGCGTTGCGCGGCGGCTTCGTCGGCGGTGGCGATGACTTCGGTGTGGTCGGAGCCGTAGCGGTGGATGTGGGCGATCGCTTCGTCCAGGCTGTCCACCACGCGCACGGCGAGGACCAGGTCGAGGAACTCTGCGGCGTAGTCGTCCTCCGTGGCGACATGCATGGTGGGCACCAGCGCGCGGCTGGGGTCGTCGCCGCGCAGCTCGACGCTGCGCTCGCGCAAAGCCGCGGCGGCGCGCGGCAGGAACGCTTCGGCGACGTCACGATGCACCAGCAGGGTTTCCAGCGCGTTGCACACGCCGGGGCGCGAGGTCTTGCCGTCGATCAGCAGGCCCAGCGCCAGCTCGAGATCGGCGGCGCGGTCCACGTACAGGTGGCACACGCCCTTGTAGTGCTTGATCACCGGCACGCGTGCGTGTTCGGCGACGAAGCGGATCAACCCCTCGCCGCCGCGCGGAATGGCCAGGTCGATGAGGTCGCCGAGCTGCAGCAGTTCGACCATCGCCTCGCGGCTCAGGTCGTCGAGCACGGTGACGGCGGCCTCGGGCACGCCATGCGCGCGCAGCGCGGCGTGCAGCGCGGCGGCGATGGCGAGGTTGGAATGGATCGCCTCGGAACCGCCACGCAGGATCACCGCGTTGCCGGCCTTGAGGCACAGCGCAGCGGCGTCGGCGGTGACGTTGGGGCGCGCCTCGTAGATCATCGCGATCACGCCGAGCGGGATGCGCACGCGTTCGATCGACAGGCCATTCGGCCGCGTCTCGCGGCGGGTCGTCACGCCGACCGGATCGGGCAGTTCGGCCACTTCGCGCAGCGCGCCGGCAATGCCGGCCACGCGCGCCTCGTCCAGCCGCAGGCGGTCGAGCATGGCACCCTGCACGCCTTTCGCGGCAGCCTGACGCATGTCTTCGGCGTTGGCCGCCAGCACCGCGGCGGACTGCGCCTCCAGCTCCGCGGCCATGTCGCGCAGCAGCGCACGCTTCGCCCCGGTGTCGAGCGCCGCGACCACCTGCGCCGCGTCACGGCAGGCGAGTGCCTGTTCCCTGATCGTGCTCATGCGCCGATCTCCTGCCCGGATGCCACCGGGCGGTTCATGGTGACGAGGTCGTCGCGATGCACCACCTCGTCGCCGTAGCTGTAACCGAGCACGCCGCCGATCTCGCGGCTGTGCCGGCCAGCCAGGCGACGCACCTCGGCGGCGCCGTACTGGCTGAGTCCGCGCGCGACGGCGGCGCCGTCCATGTCGACGATCTCGACCAGGTCGCCGCGGTGGAAGTCACCGTCGGCGCCGAGCACGCCGCCCGGCAGCAGCGAGACGAGCCCGCCGGCCAGCGCCTTCGCGGCACCGGCGTCGATGCAGATGCGGCCCGGCGCGGCGGGTGCGTGGCGCAGCCAGTACTTGCGCGCCTGCAGGCGCGTGGAGGCCGCGGCGATCAGGGTGCCGTGCAGCTGCCCGCGTTGCAGCGCCTGCACGGTGGCCACCTCGCGGCCGCTGAACAAGGCCGTGGAGATGCCGGCGGCGGCGGCTTTCGCCGCTGCCTGCAGCTTGGTGCGCATGCCGCCGGTGCCGGCCGCGCTGCCGCTGTCACCGGCCATCGCCACGATCTCGGGCGTCAGCGCAGCGACGTGTGTGATCGGCGTGGCCGCTGGATCGTGCCGCGGGTCGGCGCTGTACAGCGCATCGACATCGGAGGCGATCAGCAGCAGGTCGGCATCGACCAGTGCGGCGACGATGGCGGCGAGGTTGTCGTTGTCGCCGAGTTTCAATTCGTCCACCGAGACGGTGTCGTTCTCGTTGACCACCGGCAGCACGCCGAGCTGCAGCAGCTCGCGCAGGGTGGCGCGCGCGTTGAGGTAGCGACGGCGGTTGCGCAGGTCGTCGTGGGTCAGCAGCACCTGCGCCACCGGCCGCGCAGACAGCGACTGCCACAGCGCGATCATCGGCGCCTGGCCCAGCGCGGCCAGGGCCTGCCGCGCGGCGAGGCCACCACCGTCGCGCGCATGCTGGCGCAGCAGCGCGCGCCCCGCCGCCACTGCGCCGGAAGACACCAGCACCACCTGGCGGCCCTCCGCGTGGCTGGCGGCGATGAAGGCGGCCAGCGTTTCGGCATAGCGCGGCGTGAGGCCGCCGCCGTCGGCGGCGAGCAGGTTGCTGCCCACCTTCAGTACGGCGCGACGCCAGGAAGGCAGCGCCTGCGCGGGCAGCTCGGTGTGCGTGTTCCCGGTGTCGATCGCCGCCATGCCCGTGTCTCCGCTTCAGTCGTCGAGTGCGCGCAAGCGCGCGTGCAGTTCATCCAGCCGCAGGTCGTTGCCGGCGCCCGGCGACACGCGGGCGGCGAGGCTGCCTTCCGGCGTGCGCCCCTGCCCCGCGGACGCCGCGGCTTCCGCCGCGGCACGGTAGGCGTCGCGGAACGGCACGCCGGCGGCGGCCTGCTCGATCGCCACGTCGGTGGCGTACATCGCCGGCTCGATCGCAGCGCGCATCGCGCCCTCGTTCCAGCCGAACCGCGCCAGCAGGTCGGGCACCAGCTCCAGCGCCATCAGGCCATGGCGCACGCCATGGAAGATCGAGCCCTTGGAGAACTGCAGGTCGCGCTGGTAGCCGGACGGCAGCGACAGCAGCTGCTCGATCTCGGTACGCGCGGCAGCTACGCTGGCATAGCTGGCGCGCAGCAGTTCGATCACGTCGGGGTTGCGCTTGTTCGGCATGATCGAGCTGCCGGTGGTGTACTCGGGCGGCAGCTTGACGAAGTCGAACTCGGCGGTGGTGAACAGCGACAGATCCCAGGCCAGCCGGCGCAGGTCGAGCAGCGCGCCGCCGATCGCCTCCAACACGGCCATCTCGAACTTGCCGCGCGACAGCTGCGCGTAGATCGGGCTGAGCTGCATGCGTGCGAAACCGAGTGCCTGGGTGGTGTGTTCGCGGTCCAGCTTCAGGTTCACGCCGTAGCCGGCGGCCGTGCCGAGCGGGTTGGCGTCGATCAGCGCCATCGTCTGGCGGGCGCGCAACGCATTGTCGATGAAGCCCTCGGCGAAACCGGCGAACCACATCGCGGTGGACGACACCACCGCGCGCTGCAGATGGGTGTAGCCCGGCAGTGGCACGGCTGGCTGCGCCGCGCGGTCGAGACAGACCTGCGCGATGGCGCGGCAATGCGTTTCCAGCGCGATGAGCTGGTCCTTCAGCCACAAGCGCGTGGCGACCAGGATCTGGTCGTTGCGGCTGCGCCCGGTGTGCACGCGGCGGCCAGCGTCGCCGAGGCGCTCGGTAAGCCGTGCCTCAATCGCCGAATGGCCGTCCTCGTAGCGCTCGTCCAGCACGAAGGCGCCGCTGGCGAAATCGTCGGCCAGCGCATCCAGCTCGCGCTTCAGCGCGGCCGCTTCGTCGGCGTCGACCACGCCGATGTTGGCCAGCCCCTCCACGTGCGCCTTGCTGGCGGTGATGTCGTGCAGGAAGAACTCGCGGTCCAGCAGCACGTCGTCGCCAGCGAGGAACTTCATGATCTTTGCGTCGATCTGGATGCCGGATTTTTGCCAGAGGGGTTGGTTCATGGTGTGATCTCAAAGCTCTCGTCGGAGACTGCCCGTCATCCCAGCGTACGCTGGGATCCAGAGCCTTTGCTCACGAAAGGCACTGGATGACCAGCTTCGCTGTTGTAAAGCGCTGCCGGCTTTCGCCGGAATGACGATTCATTGCGGAATGGCGGTGTATTCGTCCAGGCCGATCGCGCGGTTGATGTTCTGCATCGCCTGCGTGGCGGCGCCTTTCAGCAGGTTGTCCAGCGTGGCCACGATCACCACGCGCTTGCCGTCGGCCGAGACGGCAAAACCACCAATCTCGGCGTAGTGCTTGTGCGCAACGCGACTGACCCACGGTGCCTCGTCGGTCACGTTGACCAGATTCTCGCCGTCGTAGGCCGCATGGAAACGCTGCAGCACGTCCTCGCGTTTCAGCGGGCGGGTGAGGTACAGGTTGGTGGTGACGGTGAGGCCGCGAAAGTGCGGCGCCACGTGCGGCATGAACTCCACCGGGATGCCGAGCCGGAAGCTGGCTTCCTTCTCGTGCATGTGGCCGGTGAGTGCGTACGGCATCAGGTTGTCGCGCAGCTTGTCCGGATCGTTCTTGTCCGACGGCGTGGTGCCGGCGCCGGAGTAGCCGGAGACGCCGAAGCACACTGGCGGAGCGGCCAGCAGGTCCTTCAGCGGCGTGATCGACAACTCCATTGCGGTGGCGTAGCAGCCGGGGTTGCTGATCCTTTTTTCGCCACGCCATTGCCCGCGGGTGAGTTCGGGCAGGCCGTAGTACCACGACGGATCGAAGCGGTAGTCGGCGGAAAGATCGAGGATCAGCGTGTCCGGCCTCGCCGCGTCGATCGCCGCCACGTACGGCGCCGCCTTGCCGTTCGGCAGCGCCAGGATCACCACGTCGGCGCGCTTGGCGGCCACGGCGTCGGGGTCGAGGTTCTCGTAGCGCAGTTCACCGGCGAAGCCATCGACATGATCGGCCACGCGCTGGCCATCCAGTTCACGCGAGGAGACGAAAGCCAGCTTCAGCGCAGGATGCGCAGCGATCAGGCGGATCAGCTCCATGCCGGTGTGGCCGCGCGCGCCGACGATGCCGATGATTTTCTTGTCGTGTGTCACCGATTCACTCCTGCGATTTTTTTGCTCCTCCCCCTGCACCGCAGGGGGAGGTCGGGAGGGGGTAGGCTTTTGATCTTCCAGCAAGATCAAGAGCGACCCCACCCCCAGCCCTCCCCTGCTTCGCAGGGGAGGGCTATACCGCTCACCCCACCAGCGTCGGCTGGCGTTGCGCGCAATGCGCCACGCAGCGGGCGATGGTGTCGAAATTGCCGTCCAGGCCGTACCAGAACACCTTCCACTTCGGCTGCTTCAGACAGCCGTCGGACTCGGCGTAGTAGAAGATATTGACCGGGTTGTGGTGACGCGAGCGCCAGAACAGCTGCGGGTTCTCCTCGCGCATCACCTGCCACACCGCGCGGCCCAGGCCTTCGCCCTGCGCGTCGTCGAGCACGGCGAACTTGTCCAGGTACGGCAGGCCGCCTTCCATGGTGAGGATCATCGCGGCACGGTAGTTCTCGCTGACGTAGATGCGGAACGGTTGCGTGCGTTCGAAGTAATCCGGCACCAGGGTGCGGCCGAAGCTGGATTCGATCAGCCCGCGCATGCGCTCGCGGTCCACGCCCTCCCAGGAGTCGAAGCGCAGCACCTTCTCGCCACGCCGCACCAGGGTGCCCGAACCTTTGTGGGTGAACAGTTCCTTGGCCAGTTCGGACGGCCGGGTGATCGACACCGACGAGGTCAGCGGCAGGTCGGCCAGCAGGTCGGCGATCTGCTCGATCTTCAGGCGCATGCCGCCGTTGATCCACGGCTGCGCCATCAGGTGCTCGAACTCGGTGCTGAGGTTGATCGAGTCGATCACCTTGCCCTCGCCGTCGAGCAGGCCGCCGGTGCCGGTGAGGAACACGATCTTGTACGGCTGCAGTGCGCGCACCAGTTCGTTCGCGGCGACGTCGGCGTTGACGTTGAGGATCTGCCCCTCGTCGGTCTCGCCCAGGCTGGCGATCACCGGGATCGAGTTCGCGTGCAGGCTGGCCTCGATCGGCGCCAGGTTGATGCTCTCCACCTTGCCGACCAGCCCCAGGGTCTCGCGGTCGAGGTAGCTGGCCATGAACACGCCCGACGGCACCGCGGTAGCGCGGGTGTCCATCGACTGCAGCGCCTCGACCAGCTTCAGGTTCTGCTGCATGAACACGCGCCGCACGATGCCCAGCGCCTTCGGCGAGGTCACGCGCAGGCCGCCCACCGTCTGCTTCACGATGCCGGCGGCAGCCAGCTCCTCGTCGAGCTGCGGGCCGGCGCCGTGCAGCACGATTGGGGTCAGCCCCACCTGCTGCAGGAAAGTCAGCGACGAGGCGAGGTCGGCCAGCTCGTCGCGCAGCACGGCACCGCCGACCTTCACCACGGCGAAACGCTTGGCGTCCACCTCGGAAAAGCGCTTCAGGTACTGCTGGATTTCCTTCGCGCTGCCCATGCTCGAGAGCAGGCGCACGATGGTCTTGCGGGTGTTGTGCTTAGCCGTGTCCATTGTTTGTTCCTTACGCTCATCCATGCTCGCGGGGGTCAAAAACCGGCCGTCCCTGGCCGGACTTCTCAACGATTCGATAAACCGTTTGCGCATAGTGTTCGAGTTGTTCCAGCGCAACCCACTCGTCGGCGCTGTGCGCCTGGGCGATGTCGCCGGGGCCGTAGACGAAAGCGGTGCAGCCGGCGGCGGAGAACAGTGCGGCCTCGGTCCAGAAATCCACCGCATTGCCGATCGGGATGCCCAGCTCGTCGGCAAGGTCGCGCGCCGCCAGTCGACGCTCCTCGGCGCGCGCGGTGTCGCCGGCCGGCAACGTGGCGCCACGGAAAGTCTCGGTGAATTCCACCGGCTGCGGTTCCACCAGATTGCGGAAACGGATCAGCAGGTGATCCGGATTCATCGTGGGCAACGCGCGAAAGCCGAAGCGCACTTCCGCCGTGGGCGCGATCATGTTCGCCTTGATGCCGCCTTCGATGCGACCGATATTGAAGCGCAGGCCGGTCAGGCCACCGAAGCGCTCGTGCGCCTGCGCCGCGACGAAGTCCAGCGCCGCATCGCCCCAGCGCACCGCCTGGTGCAAGGCGCTGTCGCCCGGCTTCTGCTCGCCCGAGGCATGCCCGGCGTGGCCGGCGAAACGCATCAGCACCGACTGGATGCCGCGATGGGCCAGCACCGCCTCGCCTTTGGTTGGCTCGGCCACGATCACCGCTTGATAGCCCCTCTCCCTTTGGGAGAGGGGCTGGGGTGAGGGTGCGCTCGAAGCCGGATCTCCCGCTTCGCCCGTACCCTCTCCCCGGCCCTCTCCCAGAGGCGACCCCGAGGGAGTCCCCTTGTGGGTGAGAGGGGGCAAAGCGCGCAGGAAGCCGGCGATGCAGCGTGCGTCGTTGGCTTCCTCATCGGTGGTGAACAGCAGCGCCATGGCGCCGTCGCTGGCCTCCGCCACCGCCAGCAGCGCCGCCGCCGCGCCCTTGATGTCGCAAGCGCCGAGACCGATTGCGCGATCGTCGCTGATCCGCAGCACATGCGGATCGGCCGTCCACGCCGGCGAATCCGGCACCGTATCCAGATGCACGTTGAACAGCAGCTTCGGCTCGCCGCGCACCGCATGCAAGGCCACTGCACCGGCACCGAAATCGGTGACCGTCACCGTGAAACCAGGCAGCTGCGCGCGCAGGTAGTCGAAGACGCCGCCGGTGTTGATCGCCCGCGGCGGATTGCGCGTATCGAAACCGACCAGCACGCGCAGGTGTTCCAGCGTGGCGTCGAGCAGCGCACTCATCGCGCGGCTCCACGCTGCGAAGCCCCTCTCCCTGCGGGAGAGGGGTTGGGGTGAGGGTTCGGGCGGAGCGAGGCGTCGCGGCACGGCCGGACCGTCACCCCCGGCCCCTCTCCCGCAGGCGGCCCTGCGGGAGTCCCCTTGCGGGTGAGCGGGGAGAAAAGCTCGCTACTCATGCGCCACCGCTCCGATTGACCTCGGCCCACAGCGTGCTGCTCATGCCGAACAGCTTGATGAAGCCTTCGGCTTCCTCGACGCCCCAGTCGGCCGACTGCGCGTAGGTGGCGCCCTTGGCGTTGAGGATGTGCTTCGACTCCACCGCCACCGCGCCGACGCTGCCGCCGTTCGTCTCCAGCGTCACAGTGCCGTTGACGGTGGTCTGGCTGGAGGCCAGGAACGCTTCCAGGTCGGTCTTCAGCGGATCGTGGAAGAAGCCCTCGTAGACCAGCTCCACCCACTTGCGCGCCACTTCCGGCTTGAAGCGGTTCTGCTGCTTGCTGAGCACCGCCTCTTCCAGCGCACGATGCGCGGCGAGCAGCGCGGTGAGGCCAGGCGCCTCGAAGATGATGCGGCCCTTCAGGCCGATGGTGGTGTCGCCGGTGTAGAGGCCGCGGCCCACGCCGTAGGCAGCGAACAGGCCGTTCAACTTGGCCAGCATCTTGTGGCCGGCGAGCTTTTCTCCGTCCAGCGTCACCGCCTCGCCATTGACGAAGCCGACCTTCACTCGAAGCGGTTTGGACGGCCATTCGGCGCGCGGCTTGCACCAGCCCACCGCGCCGGCACCGGGCGCCTGCCACTGGTCGATCTCGCCGCCGGACATAGTCAGGCCGAGCAGGTTCTCGTTGATGGTGTAGGCCTGCTGCTTGGCGCGCACGCCGAAGCCGCGATCTTCCAGGAACTTCTGTTCGTAGGCGCGCGTCTGCGTGTGTTCCTTCTGGATCTCGCGGATCGGCGCCACGATCTGGTA
Source organism: Rhodanobacter sp. FW106-PBR-R2A-1-15 (assembly GCF_058789735.1). Lineage (NCBI taxonomy): Bacteria > Pseudomonadati > Pseudomonadota > Gammaproteobacteria > Lysobacterales > Rhodanobacteraceae > Rhodanobacter > Rhodanobacter sp. FW106-PBR-R2A-1-15. Next base: position 31,322 of record NZ_JBYTEM010000020.1, read on the forward strand.
GTCGCCCAGCGCCTTCACCGCCAGGTCGAAACGCACCTGGTCGTTGCCCATGCCGGTGCAGCCATGCGCGATGGCGCGCGTGCCCAGCTCCGCGGCGCGCTTGATCGCGGCGTCGACGATCAGATAGCGGTCGGACACCAGCAGCGGGTACTGGCCCTGGTAGCCCTCGCCCGCCCACACGAACGGCTTGACGAAACCGTTCCAGATTGCCGGGCCGCCGTCCACGGTGACGTGGCTGGCCACGCCCAGTTCCTTCGCGCGGCTCTCGATGAAGGCGCGCTCCTCGGCATCGACACCGCCGGTGTCGGCGAACACGGTATGCACGGCCCAGCCGCGCTCCTGCAGATAAGGCACGCAGAAGCTGGTGTCGAGGCCGCCGGAGAAGGCCAAGACGATGTCTCGGCCTTCTCCGGTGGCGGGATTCAGGATACGGGATACGGGATTCGTGGGAGCGGTTTGCGACGACATGGGAGTTCTCGGTGTAGATGGAAGGGTTGATGCGGCGGTTTGGCTTCTGCTGTTACGAATCCCCAATCCCGTATCCCGTATCCCGGCTCACAACAATGCGCGGCTCGCAGCGCACCGGGAAGTTGACGGAATTGGCGATGAAGCAGGCGTGGTGTGCGGCCTCGTGCGCGGCTTCGGCCTTCCTCGGATCGCTGGCGGCGCTGATGGTCACCAGCGGACGCAGCACTACCTCGACGAAACGGCCGCCGTCGCCTTCGGTGACCATGGTGCCTTCGGCGGCATCGGCGTAGGCCGTCACCACCACGCCGGCCACGGTGGCCATGTGCAGGTAGGACAACATGTGGCAGGTCGACAGCGCGGTCACCAGCATGTCCTCCGGATTGTGCCGGGTGGCATCGCCGCGAAACGTCGGATCGGACGAACCGGCCAGCTCGGGTTTCCCCGCGATGCGGATCACGTGGTTGCGGCTGTAGTTGCGGTAGCCGTCCGTACCGCTGCCGCGGTTGCCGGTCCACTCCACGCCGACGAGGTAACGATGCGGGCGGTTCATGGCTTCGACTCCTCCTGCAGGGCCATCAATGCAGCCAGTTCCGCGTCGCCATTGTCGTCGCGCTCGCGCAGGCCGGCGATCACGCCCGCGCGATTGCGCGCGGGGTGGTTCTGGTTGAGCTTGAACTTGCCCTCGATGCGCTCGATCGCGACTTCGAGGCCGACGATCGCCTGCAGCGACTTCTCGATGTGGTCATCCGGCGCGTCGGTGATCTTCCACGGCTGCGGCTGGCCCGCTTCGTGGCGATTGGTCAGGGTTTCCAGCAGGCGACGCAACCAGTCGGCATCGTCGATCACGCGCAGGCGGCCATGCACATGCACCACCGCATAGTTCCAGGTCGGCACCTCGCGATGCGTCTCCTGCTTGGTCGGGTACCAGTTCGGGCTGATGTAGCCGTCCGGGCCCTGGAATATCAGCAGCACCTCGGCGCCGTCCAGCCGTGCCAGTTCATTGCCGCGGGCGACATGGCCGTGCAGCAACCCGCCGACCAGCTCGAACGGCAGGTGGTTGGCGAGCAGGCCGTCGGCCGCGTTCGCCACCACGGTGGCGAACGGGTAGTCACGCATCAGCCCGTGCACGACCTCGACGCGCGTTTCGACAAAATGCTTCGGCATGTACATGGCAGCTCCGAGATGCACCTATTCCCAATTCCCCATTCCCCGCTACGCCAGCAGCGATGCCATCACCGCCTTCTGCACGTGCAGGCGGTTCTCGGCTTCGTCGATGGCGATGCAGTACGGCGCGTCCATCACCGCGTCGGTGGCCTTGACGTTGCGACGCAGCGGCAGGCAGTGGCTGAACAGGCCGTGGTTAGTCAGCGCCATCTTCGCCTCGTCCACGATGAAATGCTTGTGCGCCTCGCGGATCGGCTTCTCCTGCTCCCAGCGACCGAAGAACGGCAGCGCGCCCCAGCTCTTGGCGTAGACCACGTCGGCGCCGGCGTAGGCTTCCTCGATGTCGTGGCTGACCCTCAGCGAACCGCCGTTCTGCTCGGCGTTCAGACGGCCAAACGCCATGTAGCGCTCGTCCAGCACGTAGTCCGGGGTGGGACACAGCAGGGTCACGTCCATGCCCATCTTGGTGGCGATCAGCAGCGCCGAGTTCGCCACCGCGGTGTTCAGCGGCTTCGGATGATAGGTCCAGGTGAGCACATACTTCTTCCTGGTGAGGTCGCCCAGGTGCTCCTTCAACGCCAGCGCATGGGCCAGCTCCTGGCAGGGGTGGGTGATCGTCTCCATGTTGATCACCGGCACCGTGGCGTACTGCGCGAACGCCTTGATCACCTTGTCCTGGCGGTCCACCGCCCAGTCCTGGAACTTCGGGAACGCGCGCACCGCGATCAGGTCGACGTAGCGGCTGAGCACGCGCGCCACCTCGGCGATGTGCTCCTCGGTGTCGCCGTCCATCACGCTGCCCACCTCGAATTCGATCGGCCACGCGTCCTTGCCCGGCGCCAGCACGATGGCGTGGCCACCCAGCTGGAACGCGCCCAGCTCGAAGCTGGTGCGGGTGCGCATCGAGGGATTGAAGAACAGCAGCGCGATCGACTTGCCGGCCAATTGCCCGCCGCGCACTTCACGCTTGAATCGCGCGGCCTGCTCCAGCAGCGCGTCGATCTCGGCGCGGCTGTAATCCTGGGTGGTGATGAAATGCCGTGGTGCCATGGTTAACTCCCATCCAAAAACAAAAAACCCGGCGCAAGAGCCGGGTTTATCGTCGATGCACATGAAACGCGTGCGACTGCCTACCCGGCCAAATGTCCGTCCAGCGGTCGGCGCGCACGCGACGTCATGCCAGCGGCCGCGCGGGCGCTGGTCAGTACGGTGGCGGTATAGACGGCTGTGGACATGCAGAATCCAGATGGCGAGCGCGCATCATGGCGGCAATTTCGCTGCCATGCAACAAAAAAATCGATGCCCCTGAACGACAGCGCCGCCAACGGGTGGCGGCGCTGCTGCTGGCAGGCAAAGACGGATCAGTCGGCTGGGTCGACCCGCACGCGCACGCGCAGGCGCTCGCCGGGGTCGTAGCTCAGACGCGAGGTGTAGACCTCGCCGCGATAGCGGTATTCCACGTCGTAGCCGATGATCCGGCGCTGTTCGCTGATCGAGCTGACCTGGCGGCATTCGGTCTGGCTGGATTCGTACTCGCCACCCCGGGTGGCGCGGTTGCCGATGGCGCCGCCGGCCACGGCACCGGCGACGGTGGCCGCCTTGCGCCCGTCGCCCTTGCCCACGGTGTTGCCCAGCACGCCGCCGATCACCGCACCCAGCACGGTGCCGGCGGTGGTGTTGCCGCCCTCGCGGCGAACCACCGGCTGCTCGTAGCACTCCTGGCGCGGCACTTCGGTGCGGGTGACGCCCTGCACCGGGTCGGCCCGCAGCACGTCGGCCCAACCATAGTGGGCATTGTCGTCAGCATTGGCGTAACGCCCATCCTGGGCGTAGACACCGGTAGCCATCACGGCGAGTACCAGAGCGGAAAGCCATGGTTTGGTCATGGTGACCTCCCAAATTCGGAAACTGCAGGTGCGTCTGCACCCGTACTGGCGGCATTCCAGCAAATTCACGCTGAATACACCCTTAGAACCCATCCCCCGGGCGCTTGCGCGACTCGTCCGCTTACACCTTGTTAAGATGCCGGGCTGGCCGCGCTGCCGCCGGCCGGCCCCCTCGTTGCGGATTCCACCGATGCCGATTTCGCTCTACAACAGCCTGACCCGCCGCACCGAACCGTTCGCCCCGCTCGATCCCGAGCGCGTGACGATGTACCTGTGCGGCCCCACCGTCTACAACTACGTGCATATCGGCAATGCGCGCGGGCCGGTGGTGTTCGATGTGCTGGTGAGGCTGCTGCGGCGGCACTACCCGCAGGTGGCGTACGCGCGCAACATCACCGACGTCGACGACAAGATCAACACCGCCGCGCAGCAGCAGGGCGTGCCGATCGGCACGATCACCGAGCGCTTCGCGCAGGCCTATCGCGAGGACATGGCCGAGCTCGGAGTGGCGCCGCCGGACGTCGAGCCGCGCGCCACCACCCACATCGGCCCCATCATCACGATGATCGAGAGCCTGCTGGATGGCGGCCATGCCTACGCCGCCGAAGGCCACGTGCTGTTCGACGTCGGCTCGTTTCCGGCCTACGGCGAGCTGTCCGGCCGCGACCCCGAGGAACTGATCGCCGGCGCCCGCGTGGAAGTGGCCCCGTACAAGCGCAACCCTGGCGATTTCGTGCTGTGGAAACCGTCCACGCCGGAGCTGCCCGGCTGGGACAGCCCGTGGGGCCGCGGCCGCCCCGGCTGGCACATCGAGTGTTCGGCGATGAGCGCGGCGCACCTGGGCGAGACCATCGACATCCATGCCGGCGGCGTCGACCTCTTGTTCCCGCACCACGAGAACGAGGTCGCCCAGTCCACCTGCGCGCACGGCGGCAAGACCTTCGCGCGCTGGTGGATGCACAACGGCATGCTCACCTTCGACGGTCGCAAGATGTCCAAGTCGCTGGGCAACGTGCTGCTGGTGCACGAGCTGCTCAAGCAGCATCCGCCCGAGGCGCTGCGCCTGCGCCTGCTGAGCGGCCACTACCGGCAGCCGCTGGACTGGTCGGAAGCCGCCATCGCGCAGGCGACCAGCACGCTGGACGGCTGGTATCGCGTGCTGCGCGACCTGGCCGCGATCGAGCTGCCGGCTGGCGAACTGCCGGTGCCGGAGCGTATCGAGGCGGCGCTGTGCGACGACCTCAACACGCCGCAGGCGCTGGCCGAGCTGTCTGTGCTGGCCGACGCGGCGCGCCAGTCCGGCAGCGCCGAGGCCAAGGCCGCGCTGCTCGGCGGCGGCGCCGTGCTCGGCCTGCTGCAGCAGGACCCGCAGGCCTGGTTCCGCCGCGGCGAAGAGGCGGTCGATGCGGCGCACGTCGAGGACCTGCTGCAGCAGCGCCAGGCCGCCCGCGCGGCCCGCGACTTCGCGCGCGCCGATGCGATCCGCGACGAGCTGGCTGCCATGCACATCGCGATCGAGGACAGCGCCCAGGGCACGCGCTGGAGCATCGCCAAGCCGTGACGCACGTGTAGGAGCGCACCCTGTGCGCGATGCCTTCCGTCACGTGGCGAGGAGCATCGCGCACAGAGCCTGCCCCGGACTCGATCCGGGGGTGCGCTCCTACACATTTCATCTCCCGCCCTGCTGCGCGCGATAATGGACGCATGAACGCCACCGCCACCACCAGCACCGACCAGACCCAGCAGGAAATCGCCGAGGAATTCGCCTTCCTGGGCGACTGGACCGAGCGCTACCAGTATCTGATCGATCTCGGCCGGCAGCTGCCGCCGTTCCCGGACGAGTACAAGACCGAGGCGTACCGCGTGCACGGTTGCCAGTCGATGGTCTGGCTGGTGCCCAGCGGCGATGCGTCGGGCATGCACTTCGAGGCGAGCAGCGATTCGGCGATCGTGTCCGGCCTGATCGCGCTGGTGCTGCGCGTCTATTCCGACCGCCCCGCAGCGGAGATTCTCGCCACCGAGCCGGCCTTCATCGGCACGATCGGCCTGGCCAAGCATCTCTCGCCAACCCGCTCGAACGGCCTGGCCGCGATGCTGGCCAAGCTGAAGGGCTACGCCGCCGCGGCAGGCGGTGGCTGATCACAAAGCGGGGACGCCACGCGTCTTCCGCCCTCTTCGCCGTTGCCTGCAACCCGCAGCGATACCTGTCGCACACCGCACGGTGCGTCCATTCAATGCAGTGTTGACGCCCTTCGCGAAAATAAGAATAATTCGCAACAACTTGCTGACCGCTCCCGGCCGGCAACGATGAAAGCGTTCCATCCGTTCGCCGCGGCCTGAGCCAGCCAGCGCCACGCCGGCCCGGCGCCAACCCCTGTGTGCTCATCGCGCCCCCGCGAGGGATGCGCGTGGCCCACTGCTGCCCAGGATTTTTCCATGCGCCTGCTGCCTCTCTCCCTCGCCCTGCTCACCATCCTGGGCTCGCCCCGGGCCCATGCCGACGCTTCCCCCGACCAGGCCAAACTGCTGCCCGGCGTCAACGTGCAGGCCACCCACCCCGGCGATTACCGCGTGCCGGACGCCACCAGCGCCACCAAAATCGCCGCCGCCCTGCGCGACGTGCCGCAGACGGTGAACGTGGTTCCGGCCAGCGTGCTGCGCGACCAGCACGCCACCTCGATCCAGGATGCGCTGAAGAACGTGCCCGGCGTCGGTTTCTCGACTGGTGACGGCCAGCGCGACCAGGTTTCCATCCGCAGCTTCACCGCGATCGCCGACCAGTTCGTCGATGGCCTGCGCGACGACGCGCTGTACTTCCGCGACCTCTCCAACATCGAGCGCATCGAGGTGCTGAAAGGGCCGGCGTCGGTGCTGTACGGACGCGGCTCGTCGGGCGGCCTGATCAATCGCATCACGCGGCAGCCGGGCACCGACGGCGGCCAGGTCGCGCTCAGCTATGGCAGCTGGGCCGATCGCCGCGGCGAACTGGACGTCGGCCGGCGCTTCGGCGACGCCGGCAGCGCGTGGCGCCTCACCGGCGCGGTCGAGGACGCCAACGGCTATCGCGACCCGCAGTTCCTCAAGCGCCGCGCCGTGGCTCCCTCGGTGCTGCTGCATCCCGGCAGCAACACCACGCTGCTGCTGCAGGCCGATTACCTGAACGACCGCCGCGTCACCGATTTCGGCATTCCGGCCTGGCACGGGCGCCCGGTCGACGTGCCGAGGGAAACCTATTACGGCGCAGCCAACGCGCGCGATGTCGACACCAGCGAGTCGACCGTGACCTCGACCACCGCGACCCTGACCCACGCCTTCAGCGACGACCTGACGCTGCGCAACGCCATGCGCTGGTACGACTACAAGCTCGACCGCAACAACACGCTGCCGGGCAGCGTCAACGAAAACGCGCGAACCGTTTCACTCAACCGCTCCAACGTCGACCGGCACGAGCACGGCTGGTTCAACCAGACCGAACTCAGCCAGCGCCTGGCCGGCGACACGCTCAGCCACGACCTGCTCTACGGCCTGGAGCTGGGGCGGCAGAACAAGGCCCAGCTCAATCGCAGCGCCAGTGGCGTGGCCGTGGTCGACCTGTTCCATCCGGTGCTGCCGGTACTGCCGCTGCAGGTGTCTCGCGCGCCGGCCGCTGACAACCTTGGCATCTTCGACACCAGCGCCGTCTACCTGCAGGATCTGCTGAGCCTGGGTTCGCAGTGGAAAGCCCTGCTGGGCGTGCGCTACGACCGCTTTCGCCAGAGGACGGAAAACCACCTGCCGGGCCAGCGGAACCTCGCGCGCACCGACAAGGCATTGAGCCCGCGCGTGGGCGTGGTCTGGCAGCCTTCCGCCATGCAGTCCTACTACGTGTCCTGGAGTCGTTCGTTCCAGCCTTCCGGCGAGGCGTTCGCTCTCGCGGCGAGCAATGCCGACATCGCACCCGAGCGCACGCACAACACCGAGGTCGGCGCGAAGTACGACCTGCTGGACGGACGCGTCACCTTCAACGCCGCCCTTTTCGAGCTGGAGCGCAGCGGCATCAAGGCCACCGATCCGGCCACGCAGAAAGTGCTGACGATCGGCACGCAACGCACGCGCGGCGTCGAGCTCAGCGCCGCCGCGGACCTGGCGGACGGCTGGCGCCTGCTCGCCGGCTACGCCTGGCTGGATGCGCGCGTCACCCGTTCCGTGGCCAGGGATGCCGGGCGCCCTGTGCAGGGCAAGCGCGCCACCCTCACCCCGCGCCACAGCGGCAACCTGTGGGTCACCCGCGCGTTCGCGGAGCACTGGCAGCTGGGCGGCGGCCTGAACCTGGTCGGCGCACGACAGGCCAACCCGGGCAACACGGTGACCCTACCCGGCTACGTGACCGCCGACCTCATGGCGCAGTACCGCACCGGGCCGGTCTCGCTGCAGCTCAACCTGACCAACCTGTTCGACACGCGCTACATCGTGTCTGCCCACGGCACCAGCCCGAACCTCAACCTGCCGGGCGCGCCGCGTGGCGCGAACCTGACCTTGCGCTACCAGTTCTAGCGTCGACCGCGGCGAGCGCGAGCCCGCCCGGAAAAAAAGAAACCCCCGAGCCGCGAGGTTCGGGGGTTTCTTTGATGGTGGATGCGGGCAACGACGCCATCCCTGGCCGCAGGGATGGCGCGGCGATCAGTCGCCCATCTGCTTCTGCAGGTGCTCGCGACGTTCCTGCGCATCCAGCGACAGCGTGGCGATCGGGCGCGCATCGAGGCGGTCGATGCCGATTTCCTCGTCGGTCTCCTCGCAGAAGCCGTAGCTGCCCTCCTCGATCCGGCGCAGCGCCTTGTCGATCTTCGAGATCAGCTTGCGGTAGCGGTCGCGGGTGCGCAGCTCCAGCGAGTTCTCCGTTTCACGCGTGGCGCGCTCGGCCTCGTCGCCGACGTCACGCACTTCCTCGCGCAGGTTGTCCATGGTCTGGCGCGACTCTTCCACCAGCTGATCGCGCCAGTCGCGCAGCTTGTTGCGGAAGTAGGCCAGATGCATCGGGTTCATGTACTCCTCGGCAAGCGAGGGGTGGTATCCCTTGGGCAGGTTGATGATGCTGGTGGACGGCAGCGCATACCGGCCATCTTCGCGGGTGATGCCGTTGTCGAGTTTCGTTGCAGCGGATTTGTTCATTGAGGACGACGAATTTTTCGGACTTTTGTGGGGAGGGGCGTGACCTGCGGCACCTTGGGTTGCACGCGGGATCACCATGGCGGTTGCGCTCGCCACCTTGCCCTTGAACAGGGTGCTGGCAGGCGCCGGGGACACGTGGTTGACGGCGACCGCTGCCGGTTTGGCAACGGATTTTGCAGCGGGTTCGGCCGGCGGGTTCGGCCGGGTGGCGGGTTTGGCGGCGGGTTTCGCCACCGGCTTCGCCGGCACCGCCTTCTTGGCGACCACCTTGGTCGCCGGCTTCGCGGCCTTCTTCACCGCAGCGCCGCTCCCGGGCCTGGCGTTCGTAACGGCAGGCTTCTTCGCGACAACTTTCTTCACGGCAGGCTTCTTCAAGGCAGGCTTCTTCGCGACGGCTTTCTTCACGGCGGGCTTCTTCGCGACGGCTTTCTTCGCCGGCGCGTTCTTCATCGCGGATTTCTTCACCGTCACCTTCTTCACGACGGACTTCTTCGCCGGCGACTTGGCGGCGGCTTTCCCAGCCACGGGCTTGGCGGCCGGCTTCTTCGCCGCCACCGGCTTGGCGACGGCCTTCTTCGGCGCGGCCTTGGCGGCGCTCTTCACCGGCCGTTCCCTGCCTGCGGCCGGCTTCGACCTGGCGCCCCTGCTCCCTGTCGGAGACTTGCCCTTCTGCGCCTTGGCAGCGGTCGAACTACGCGTCGTTTTCGCCATATCCCTTCACCGTTTTTGGCCGTGGCGGCCGGGTGTTATAGCCCATGTGTCCTACACCGGCAAGCTCGCATCTGGAATACTTGTACCACTACCCATCGCTGGCCGCTCCGGCACCGTGAATGTCCTGACCCGATTGATACTGTGGATGCTGCGTTTGTACAAGCGCTGGCTCAGTCCCCTGCTCGGCCCGCGCTGCCGCTTCCACCCCAGTTGCTCCGATTATGCACGGATTGCGGTCACCCGCTTCGGCCCGTGGCGCGGCAGCTTGCTGGCCGGCTGGCGCGTGCTGCGCTGCCAGCCGCTGTGCGATGGCGGCGAGGATCCGGTGCCCGAGCACTTCCATTTTTCCCGCTGTCGCCACCACGTGGATTCTCCCGAGGCGCACTGACCGTTCCGGAATACGGAGTCGTCGCCGCGAGGCCGCCCCCGTCTCGCGTGAAGCGCGGCTAGCTCGGAATGGCCGCCGACGCCGGACCGGCGCAAGCGGCAGCGATCGTCACGGAGCGATCGTCACGGCGTGGAGCCGTAGCCGCCTTCCACGCCCTTGCTCGCATAGGCCACGGCATCGTGCGGGTGCAGGCTTTCCTGGTGCTCGACGCGGACATGGAAATCGCCGAGCGCGGCATCGGTGTCGAGTGCCTTCTGGATGCGTCGGGCGGCATCCTCGCAGAACATCAGGTTGCCGCCGTTGGCCAGCGCGAAGGCCTGTTCGTCCTCGCGCTTCACCGCGGTCTGCACCGGCGTGCCGAGCGCATGCTCGACGCGATCGATCAGGCCGATCAGGTGGAAGTCGGCGCCGGGCACGAGGCGGATGCGCAGGCGCGCCACGCTGCGCTGGGCATGCGGGGTAGCGACGATGCCGCGCTCGCTGCCTAGCCAGGCCAGCACCGCAGCATGGTCGAGCGGCTGACCGGCATCGAAGTCGCTGGCGAACTGGTCCTGGATCAGCTGGCGCGACAGCGCCGCCGAGGCCGGGCAGGTGGAGGAATAGACCACCTCGGTGCCGAACTCGAGCAGGAACTCGTCGCCGGTGAGGCTGGCCTCGATGCATACCGGGTAGGCGCGCCAGCCGCTGTTGGCGCTCTTCAGCGCGGGGCGGCGCACCAGGTGCTCGAACTGGATGCTGAGGCAGGCCCGGTCGGACAGATCCTTGTGTGAATCGAGGAAGCCGCGCAGCAGCGCGTGCAGCATCGACGCATCCAGCGTCTGCGTGCTCAGCGCCTGTTCGACCTGCAGGTACAGCCGCGACATGTGGATGCCGCGCTTGTCTGGCCGGCTCAGGTTGACGAAGGCACCGACCCGGGCGCTGGAACGCTGCACCTGGCCATCGCCGGCGTCGAACAGCACCGGCACCTGGATGTCGGCCATGCCGACCCAGTCCAGCGCGCCGGCAAGATGCGGCTGCGCGTGCACGGCGACATCGGGCAGCAGGCGGGCGGTATTTTCCTGGTTCGGCATGATGGGGAATCCTGGCATCGGCGAGCGGGCGCCGTGAAGCAGACAATCTTGGGGCAGGCAGGCGGCCGCGCAATAGTGGCGTGGTGGAAACGCTGCGTCCGTGGCCGTTTTACGCCACGTACCGGCGCCATGCGCGCGCCGCCTGCCAGGCCTGCAGCGCGGTGGTCAGCACGGTGCGCGACTGGCCGGCCTGCAGCACTGCCAGCGCGTCGCCGGCACGCGCCGCCCGCCGCGCCAGACTGCTGGCATGACGCGATTCGAGCGCGCGAAACACGCTGAGCGGCCCGGCCAGCGTGGACGACTCCTGCCAGCTGGCCAGCAGGTCGCCCAGTTGCGCCCTGACCGCCTGCTGCCGCGCCGCGCCGGCCGTACGCAACTGCGCGCGGCTCAGGCCATGTCGCGCCAGGCACGCCATCGGCAGCGGCAGGCGGTCGCGCTCGACATCCTGCTGCAGCCGCACCAGCGCATGCAGCAGATGATTCAGCACGGCCACCCGCGACGCCCGCGCCGGCGACGCCTCGGCACCGTACCACCAGGCGGTTTCCAGCGCGGCCAGCGCACCGTGCAGCGGCAGCGCGGCTTCGATCTGTGCAGGGAAGTCGGCGGCGGTGCCCTGCTCCAGCTGTGCCATCGCGGCCAGCACCGGCGCCAGCCAGAGCTCGCTGGCGATGGCATGCGCGCGCTCGTCGTCGAACAGCACCTGGCTCAGCGGGTGACGCCCGCCGCTGGCTGGCGCGCCGGCCAGTTCCTCGGCCCACCAGTTGAGCTTGGCGGTGGCCACCAGCGGTTCGCGGATGCCGTAGGCGGCGCCGAGCAGTTCCTGCTCCAGCGCGGCCAATGCAACGTGGCCGGGATAACGCCGGCCATCGACGAAGGCCAGCGCCACGCGCTGCTGCGGCTGCACCGCCAGCCACTTGTCGATGAAACCCTGCAGTACCGCGTTCTGTTCGACCAGTTCGATCATGCGACTACCGGTTGCAGTTTCAGCAGCTCGACCAGCCCGGCCGGGTGGTCCAGCACGGCATCGGCGCCCCAGTCGTGGGGATCGCCGCCGTCGAGATAGCCCCAGCTCACCGCCACCGTGTACAGGCCGGCCGCCGCGCCGGCCTGTACGTCGCGACGGTCGTCGCCGACGAACAGGCTTTGCGCGGGCGCCACGCCGGCACGCTCGCAGGCCAGCAGCACCGGCGCCGGGTCCGGCTTCTTTACTGCCAGGGTGTCACCCGAGACCACCGCACCGGCGCGCCCCGCCCAGCCGATGCGGGCCACCAGCTCGTCGGTGAGGAAACCCGCCTTGTTGGTGACGATGCCCCAGCGCAGGCCGTGCGCCTCGATCCGCGCCAGCAGCTCGTCGATGCCGTCGAACGCACGCGTCTGCTGCGCCATCACGTCCTGGTACAACTGCAGATAGCGCGGCACCAGCGCCTCCAGCGCCGGCTCGCCACACGCGGCGAACGCGGTGCGCAGCACAGCGCGCGCACCGCGCGACACCACCTCGCGCACCGCTGCATACGGCGGCGGCGCCACGTTCTCTTCCGCGCACTGCGCCAGCAGCGCGGCATAGAGGTCGGGAGCGCTGTCGAGCAAGGTGCCGTCCAGGTCGAACAGCACGCCCTGGATGTTCTCGGGCAAGGGCTTCATGCCGGTTTGCGACCGTAGGAAGTCCCCATGGGACGTGCGCTGAGCACGTAGTTGACCGCGGTGATCGAACTCAGCCAGGCCTTGCGGCTGAGCGGGTTGTAGGCCAGCCCGGAGACATCCTCCAGCTCCAGCCCGGCGTGGCGCAGCAGGCGGCCCAGCTCGGACGGCTTGAGGAACTGCGCGTAGTGGTGGGTGCCGCGCGGCAGCAGGCGCATCACGTATTCCGCGCCCACGATCGCCGCGCCGAACGCGGCCGGCGTGCGGTTGAGCGTGGACATGAACAGCCGCCCGCCTGGCTTCAGCAGCGCAGCCAGGTCGTTGACCAATGCCTGTGGGTCGGGTACGTGCTCGACCAGTTCCATGCAGCACACCGCGTCGAAGCTCGCCGGCTCGGCCGCCGCCAGTTCGGTCGAGGACTGCACGCGATAATCGACGGCGAGGCCGGATTCATGCAGGTGCAGCTTCGCGACCTCGATCACCTTCCCGCCCAGGTCGATGCCGGTGACCTTCGCGCCGGCGCGCGCCAGCGCCTCGCTGAGCAGGCCGCCGCCGCAACCGACGTCGGCGACCTTCGCCCCGCGCAGGTCGACGCGGGCGGCGGCGTAGGCCGCGCGCACCGGGTTGAGGTCGTGCAGCGGGCGCGACTCGCCATCGGGATCCCACCAGCGTGCCGCCAGGCTGTCGAAGCGGGCGATCTCGGCGGGGTTGACGTTGGCGGTGGTCATGTTCGAGTCCACGGTGAGCCCATGAGTCTATTGGAAAGTTCGGCCACGGATGACTGCCTGTTGATTCTCCCGCTCAGATCAAACCGCCTGCCACTCGTACACCGTGATGTCCCAACCGCCACTGACGTGGGCCGGATCGCGGTGCACCAGCGCGGTCGCCTCGGCCAGGTCGGCCGCACGCAGCAGGTAGGCACCGCCGGACTTGTCGCTGAAGCCGCCGGACAGCTCGACCCGGCCCTCCTTGTGCAAGCCCTGCAGGAAGGCCAGATGCAGCGGTACCGCGGCGGGATCGAGCTGCGGCCGGCGGATCAGCAGGACCAGGTAACGGTTCATCGAGGGACTCCGCTTCAGGCCGAGGCGATACGCTCGCGCCAGGCGCGCGTGCGCTCCAGGATCGCGACGGTATCCATGCCGACCAGTTCGCGCGTGGCCAGCTTGCGCTTGCCGGCAATCCACACGTCGCTGACCTGATGGCGGCCGGTGGCATAGACCAGCTGCGAGACGACGTGGAACAGCGGCTGGGTTTCCAGGTCGCTCAATCGCACGGCGGCGAAGTCGGCCTGCTTGCCGACTTCGATCGAGCCGATCTTCGCCTCCAGTCCGACCGCCTTCGCGCCGTTGAGCGTGGCCGCACGTAGCGCGAACGCCGCATCGAACGCCGCGGCGTCGCCGGCCACCGCCTTGGCCAGCAGCGCGGCGGTACGCATCTCACCGAACATGTCCAGGTCGTTGTTGGAGGCGCAGCCATCGGTGCCAAGCGCCAGGTTGACCCCGGCGACGCGCAGTTTTTCCGCCGGGCAGAAGCCGGAGGCGAGCTTGAGATTGGACTCCGGGCAATGCACCACCGACACGCCGGCGGCGGCGCAGGCGGCGATCTCGCCGTCGGTCAGCTGGGTCATGTGCACCGCGATCAGGCGGTCGTTGACCAGGCCCAGCTTCTGCAGCCGCTGGAACGGGCGCAGCCCGCTCCTGGCCTTCTCGTCCTCGACCTCGTGCGCAGTCTCGTGCGTGTGCAGGTGCACCGGGATGTCGAGCTGGTCGGACAACACGCGGATGCGCTCGAAGCTCTCGTCCGACACCGTATACGGCGCATGCGGCGCGAACGCGGTGCTGATCAGGTGGTCACCGCGGAAGCTGTCGTACACCTCGCCGGCACGTTCGAAGTACTCGTCCTGGCTTTTCGCCCAGGCGGTGGGGAATTCGATCACCGGCAGGCCGACCACCGCGCGGAAACCCAGCTTGCGGTAAGTGGCGCCGATCACGTCGGGGAAGAAGTAGTTCTCGTTGGCACAGGTGGTGCCGCCGCGCAGCATCTCGGCCACCGCCAGTTCCACGCCGTCGCGCACGAACTCCGGCCCCAGTACCTTCGCCTCGGCCGGCCAGATGTGCTGCTGCAGCCACACCATCAGCGGCAGGTCGTCGGCAAGGCCGCGCAGCAGGGTCATCGGATTGTGCGTGTGGCTGTTGACCAGACCGGGAATCAACGCGTGTTCGGAAAGCGAAACACGCTCGCGCGGCGCGTAGGCGGCATGCGCCTCGGCCATGGGGAGCACGGCCACGATGCGGCCGCCGTCGACGGCGACGGCGTGGTTGTCGAGCACCACGCCATGCGGTTCGATCGGGACGACCCAGCGCGCTTCGATCATCAGGTCGACGGGCTGCGGAGGCATCTGGCTCATCGCTCACTCACTGTGCAAGGGATAAATACGAGACGGGGCGGCGCACCTTGCGGCGCCCGCCCCAGAATCGTCATGTCTCGACATCGTCATTCCGGCGAAGGCCGGAGTCCAGGGCTCTCGTGCAGCCGGGTGAAGGGTTTGGCGTGCTGCGCACGAGTACTTCACTGGATCCCGGCCTTCGCCGGGATGACGAACCGGCAAAGGCGCGGGCACAGCCCGCGCGCCGGTTCGTCACTTGACGCGGCTGACGTACTCGCCGGTGCGGGTGTCGACCTTGATCACCTCGTCGGTGCCCACGAACAGCGGCACGCGCACCACCGCGCCGGTTTCCAGCGTGGCCGGTTTGCCGCCGCCGCCGGAGGTGTCGCCGCGCACGCCGGGATCGGTCTCGGTGATCTTCAGCTCGACGAAGTTCGGCGGCTGCACCGCGATGATCTCGCCGTTGAACAGCGTGACCACGCACTCTTCCTCGCCCTTCAGCCACTTCGCCGTGTCGCCGACGCCGGTCTTGCCGGCCTGGTGCTGCTCGAACGATTCCTGGTGCATGAAGTGCCAGAACTCGCCGTCGGAGTACAGGTACTGCATGTCGGTGTCGGTGATGTCCGCCACCTCGAACGAATCGCTGGACTTCATCGTCTGCTCGGTGGTGCGCCCCGTCTTCAGGTTGCGGATGAAGATGCGGGTGAACGCCTGTCCCTTGCCGGGCTTGATGAACTCGGCTTCGGTGATGATCCACGGATCGTTGTTGTGAAGGATCTTCATACCCTTCTTGACGTCGTTGAGACCGGCGGTGGCCATGCAGTGCGCTCCGATATATGAATTTCAATGTTCAAGGGCCCGAAACGGGCCCTTGCGCCGCTGCCGGCGGCTAAAATAGATGGTTTGACGGGCCGGCCGGCCCAGACAAGGCCACACATGATAACCGCAAGCCCTGCCGCACGCATTACGCCGGACGCCCCGGCCGCCGACTGGCGCCAGCTGTGGCGCGAGGCTGTCACCGATGCTGGCGAACTGCTGGACCTGCTCGGGCTGCAGCATCTCGCCGGCCAGCTGCCGCCGGCGGACGCCGGTTTCCAGCTGCGCGTGCCGCGCGGCTTCGTGGCTCGCATGCGCCACGGCGATTCGCGCGATCCGCTGCTGCTGCAGGTGTTGCCGCAACTGGTCGAGCTGGACGAGGTGCCCGGCTTCGTTACCGATGCGGTCGGCGACATGGCAGCGCGTGAGGCGCGCGGCGTGCTGCACAAGTACCACGGGCGCGCCCTGCTGATCGCCAGCGGCAGCTGCGCGATCAACTGTCGCTACTGCTTCCGCCGTCACTTCCCGTATGGCGAGGAGATGGCCGCCGCCGGCCAGTGGAAGCAGGCGCTGGAGCATCTGCGCCAGGACCCCTCGATCAGCGAGCTGATCCTGTCCGGCGGAGACCCGCTGGCGCTGGCCACCACCAAACTGGAGGAACTGGGCCGCGGCCTGGCCGAATTGCCGCAGGTCATCCGCCTGCGCATCCACAGCCGCCTGCCGGTGGTGCTGCCGGAGCGCATCGATGACGCCTTCACCGGCTGGCTGGGCGCGCTGCCGCTGCAGAAGGTGGTGGTGCTGCACGCGAACCATGCCAACGAACTGGACGCCAGCGTCGACGCCGCCTGCGCCCGGCTGCGCGCGGCCGGCGCCACCGTGCTGAACCAGTCGGTGCTGCTGCGCGGGGTCAACGACGACGCCAACGCGCTGGCCGAGCTGTCCGAGCGGCTGTTCGCCGCTGGCGTGCTGCCGTACTACCTGCACCAGCTCGACCGCGTACAGGGCGCCGCGCACTTCGAGGTCGACGACCACCGCGCCCTGGTCCTGGTGGAAGCGCTGCGCGCCCGCCTGCCGGGCTACCTGGTGCCCCGACTGGTGCGCGAGGTGGGCGGCGACGCCTCCAAACGGCCGCTGTAAAGCGGCAGTGGCGCCCGTCGCATGATTTTCCCGCTGGCGGCTGCTGGCGGAATCCGTTACAAACGGTCACTGCGGCCAAATGCGCCGACCGTCCAGCACCGCCCGCGATGAACAACGGACAGCGTCACGCCCCATGAAAAAAGATTTCGTCATCAAGATCCTCTTCGTCGAAAGCTCGCTGGAGGAGGCCGAGCAGATCATCAGCCTGCTGCGCAACACCGGCATTGCCGTGCGGCCAGCCCGCGCCACCAACGTCGAGCAGATGCAGGCCGCGGTGAACGAGCTGGAACCGGACGTGGTGATGTTCGACCCGGCGATCACCGGCATCACCCTGGAAGAGGCGGTCAAGGTGCTCGATGCCTACGGCCGCGATTATTCGCTGTTGGGACTGGTCAACACGATCGACAACCAGATCGTGGCGGATCTGTTCGTGCACGGTGCCCGCGGCGTCGCCTCGCGCAGCCAGCCGAAGCAGCTGATCGCGGTGCTGCAGCGCGAGTTTGACTCGCTGCAGACGCGCCGCCAGGTCCGCCGCCTGGAAACCGCCCTGCGCGAATCGGAGCGGCGCTGCGACGCGCTGCTCGACTCCTCCACCGACGCGATCGCCTACGTGCACGAGGGCATGCACGTGCGCGCCAACCAGGCCTACCTGGAAACCTTCGGCTACGACAGCTTCGACGACCTGCTCGGCTTGCCGGTGCTGGACATGATCGACTCGACCCATGCCGACGAGTTCAAGACCCTGCTGCGCGGACACGCGCGGCAGGAGAAGACACCATCCCAGCTCACCCTGCATGCGCGCCGCGCCGACGGCAGCCAGTTCGACGCCACGGTGGAGTTCGCGCCGGCCACCTTCGAGGGCGAGTCCTGCCTGCAGATCGTGTTCCGCCGGCAACTGGTCGACCAGACGGTGCTGGAGCAGCTGCAGCGCGACCCGGTCACCGGCCTGTTCAATCGCGCCCGCATGCTGGAATCCATCGATGATGCCGTGACCGCCGCGGCGAAGGGCAAGAAGGGCCAGTCGCTGCTGCTGGTCGAGCCGGACAACTGGGCCTCGCTGGTGGGCGGCATCGGCCTGGGCAAGGCCGACGAGTTGCTGGCCGGCTTCGCCGACCGCATCCGCATGCTGCTCGGCGCCGATGATGTCGCCGGCATGCTCGCCGAGCACACCCTGGGCGTGGTGCTCGATGCGCGTCCGGACGAGGCGATCAAGGAGTGGATCGCCAGGCTGCAACACAGCGTCAGCAACGAGATTTTCGACGCCGGCTCGCGCTCGATCACGGTCACCGCCAGCATCGGCGGCAGCCTGCTGGGCGAAAAGAACGCCAACGCCGAACTGCTGCTCAACCAGGCCAGCCAGGCCCTGCGCACCGCGCAGAGCCTGGGCGGCAGCCAGGTGGAGCTGCATGACCCGGCCGCGCGCGAAAAGGCCGACGAGGAACGCGAGCGCTACTGGCTGGAACTGCTGCGCAAGGCGCTCACCGGGGAAGGCCTGGTGCTCTATCATCAGCAGACCATCAGCCTGCAAGACGCCGAGGGTGACTATTCGGAGATCCTGCTGCGCATGAACGGCCCGCAGGGCGAGGTGCTGCCCGGCTTCTTCATGCCGATCGCCGAGAAGCACGGGCTTACCGGCGCGATCGACCGCTGGGTGCTCGACCAGGCCATCAGGGCGCTGCAGGCGCGCGAGGGCCTGGGCCAGCAGACCACGTTCTTCATCAAGCTCACCGCCGCCTCGCTGCAGGACGACAAGTTGCTGGCGTGGCTGGGCGATCGGCTCAAGCGGGCCGGGTTGAAGCGCGGCCAACTGGTGCTGGAGATGACCGAGAGCAAGGTGATGACCTTGCTGCGCCCGGCCCAGGAGTTCGTCAACGGCTGGAAGAAAGTGGGCGGCCGCTTCGCGCTGGAGCAGTTCGGCTCGGGCCTGAACTCGTTCCAGTTGCTCAACCACATCGACGCGGACTACCTGAAGATCGACCGCAGCTACATGGCCGACCTGCCGCAGCACCCGGAAAGCCAGAAGAAGGTGACCGAGATCTGCCAGCAGGCCCACGAGCTGAAGCGCCTGACCATCGCCGAATGGGTCGAGGACGCCACCAGCACCTCGCTGCTGTTCGCCTGCGGCGTGGATTTCGTGCAGGGCAATTTCCTGCAGCAGCCGCAACGCCTGGAGTGACGGCCTGCGGCAAAGCGCGCCGCCAGCCGCCCCGGAAGCACGAAAAAACCCGCGGATCGCTCCGCGGGTTTTTCATGCCACGGCGATCGCCGGGCGAATTACTCGGCAGCAGCAGCCTTCGCGTTGGCCTTGGCGGCGGCAGCGGCGGCGACGTCTTCCTTGATGCGAGCAGCCTTGCCTTCCAGACCACGCAGGTAGTACAGCTTGGCGCCGCGCACCTTGCCCCGGCGCTTCACCGTCACCGAGTCGATGGCCGGGCTGTGCGCCTGGAACACGCGCTCCACGCCGGTGCCATGCGAGATCTTGCGCACGGTGAAGGCCGAATGCAGGCCGCGGCTGCGCCGGGCGATGACGATGCCCTCGAACGCCTGCACGCGCTCGCGGTTGCCTTCCTTCACCTTGACGTTGACCACCACGGTGTCGCCGGGGTTGAATTCCGGCAGCTGGCGGGTGATCTGCTCGGATTCGAACTGTTCAATGATCTTGTTCATGGCGCACCTGTCGGTTCACGTTTGCGATATCAATGGCTGCGACCGTCAACCGGTCGCATCGTCTTGCCGTGTCGGCCTTCGCGAGGCGTGTTCACGGCGGAATTCATCCAGCAGGGCCCGGGATGGCGCATCCAGCCCCCGCTGTGACAACAAGTCGGGCCGCCGCAACCAGGTCCGTCCCAGCGACTGCTTCAGGCGCCAGCGGGCAATTGCCGCATGGTCGCCGGACAGCAGCACCTCCGGCACGGAACCCAGCGCATCGTGCACCGGTTTTGCATAGTGCGGACAATCCAGCAGGCCATCCGAGAATGAATCCTGCTCGGCCGACTGCGCATCGTTCAACGCGCCATCCTGCAAGCGCCCCACCGCGTCGATGACCACCGCGGCGGCGAGCTCGCCGCCGGACAGCACATAATCGCCGATGGAAAGCTCCTCGTCGACCTCGTGCGCCAGCAGACGCTCGTCCACACCTTCGTAACGCCCGCAGAGCAAGGCGACGCGCGGCATTTTCGCCAGCGCTTCCACCCTGCCCTGCGTCAGCCGCGCTCCCTGCGGACTGAGATAAACCAGATGCACCGGTTCCGGTGCCGCCGCACGCATGGCCGCCAGGGTCGTGCGCAACGGCTCGATCATCATCACCATCCCGGGACCGCCGCCGTACGAGCTGCTGTCCACGCTGCGGTGCCGGTCGGTGGCGTAGTCGCGCGGGTTCCAGGTTTCCACCTGCAGCAGCTCGCGCTGCTGCGCGCGTCCCACCACACCAACCGCGGCGCACTGGCGCACGAAGTCGGGAAACAGGCTGACGACATCGATGCGCATGGGCCTCAAACTCCAGCTTTCAGAATTCGGGATCCCAGTCCACCACCATGCGCCCTGCGGACAGATCCACCGAACGCACATACGAACCCTGGACGAAGGGAACCAGCCGCTCGCGCTCGCCGTCCCTCACCACCACCACGTCATTGGCGCCGGTGGCGAACAGGTGACTGACCCGCCCCAGCTTCACGCCTTCCGTGGTGACGACCTCAAGTCCCTCGAGATCGACCCAGTAATACTCGCCTTCCGCAGGAGGCGGCAGCTGCTCGCGGGCGACATGGATGTCGGTACCGACCAGCGCCGCTGCCTGCTCCCGGTCGTCCACCCCAGGCAGATGGGCCACCAGCCCCTTGCCCTGCGTGCGACCCTTCACTTCGCTGACCTGCGTCTCCGTGCCGGGCGCTGCACCGAGCAGCCACGGCTGGTAGTCGAAGATCCGCATGCGCGGCTCGGCCCAGGATTCGATCTTGAGCCAGCCCTGCACGCCATACAGTCCGACGATGCGCCCGATCAGGACGCGCCGACCGGCTGCAGTCATACTCAGGCAGCCTGCTGCTTGCCGGCTTCCTTGACCAGGGCGGCGACCTTGTCGGTCAGCTGGGCGCCCTTGCCGACCCACTCCTGCACGCGCGCGACGTTCAGCTCAAGGCGCTTGTCCTTGCCCGCCGCGACCGGGTTGTAGAAGCCCACGTTCTCGATATTGCGGCCGTCGCGCTTGTTGCGCTGGTCGGTCACGACGACGTGGTAGAACGGACGGCCCTTGGCGCCACCGCGCGAAAGACGAATCTTGACCATGGTAGAACTCCAGAATTGCCGAATCAGCGGCAGGCGCACGAGAGTCGTGCGCGGGAAACGGGGCATTTTAGCGGATTTTCGGGAAAAGGGAAGGCTTTCGCGACATGACAGCCCCGCACCGGAATCATTCCCGCGAGAGCGGGAATCCATCTTGCTCTGGCCGCAAAAGTCAAAATGGGTTCCCGCTTGACCGGCCCTTCGGCCGTTGAAAAGCGCCTCGCGGGAATGACGGTCGGCTTCGGGTAGGGGTTCCTCAGCGCAGCGGCGGCAGCCCACCCATGCCGCCCATGCCCTTCATGGCGCCGCGCATCTGCCGCAGCAGGCCCTTGCTGCCACCCTTGGACAGCTTGGACATCATCTTTTCCATCTGCATGTACTGCTTCAGCAGGCGGTTGACGTCGGCCGGCTGGGTACCCGAACCACGCGCCACGCGCGCGCGGCGCGAGCCGTTCAGCAGATCCGGGTGGCGACGTTCCTTCTTCGTCATCGAGCCGATGATCGCGATCATTCGCCTCATCTCGCCGTCGTTGACCTTGGACTTGACGCTGTCCGGCAGGCTGGACACGCCCGGCAGCTTGTCCATCAGGCCGGCCAGGCCGCCCATGTTGCCCATCTGCTCCAGTTGGTCCCTCATGTCGTTCAGGTCGAAGCGCTTGCCCTTCATCACCTTCTGGGCCAGCTTCTGCGCCTTGTCCTGGTCGACCTTGCGCTCGACCTCCTCGACCAGGCTCAGCACGTCGCCCATGCCGAGGATGCGCTGGGCCAGCCGGTCCGGATGGAACGGCTCCAGTGCGTCGGTCTTCTCGCCGGCGCCGAGGAACTTGATCGGCTTGCCGGTGACGTAGCGCACCGACAGTGCCGCGCCGCCGCGGGCATCGCCGTCGGTCTTGGTGAGGATCACGCCGGTCAGCGGCAGCGCCTCGTTGAATGCCTTGGCGGTGTTGGCGGCGTCCTGGCCGGTCATCGAGTCGACCACGAACAGGGTTTCGATCGGCGTGATCGCGGCATGCAGCGCCTTGATCTCGGCCATCATCGTCTCGTCCACGTGCAGGCGGCCGGCGGTGTCGACCAGCAGCACGTCGACCACCTCGCGCCGCGCGGCGGCGATGGCGTCCTTCGCGATCTGCACCGGATCCTGGCCCGTCGCGGACGGGAAGAACTTCACCCCGACCTGCTCGGCCAGCGTGCGCAGCTGCTCGATCGCGGCCGGACGGTAGACGTCGCAGCTCACCACCATCACCTTTTTCTTCTTGCGCTCGGTCAGCAGCCGCGCCAGCTTGGCCACCGTAGTGGTCTTGCCGGCGCCCTGCAGGCCCGCCATCAGCACCACCGCCGGCGGCTGCTGGGCCAGGTTCAGTTCGGTGTTGGCGGTACCCATCACCACGGTCAGCTCGTCGCTGACCACCTTGATCAGCGCCTGGCCCGGCGACAGGCTCTTGATCACGTCCTGGCCGACCGCGCGCACCTTGATCCGCTGGATCAGCGCCTGCACCACCGGCAGCGCCACGTCGGCTTCCAGCAGCGCAATGCGCACCTCACGCAGGGCTTCGCGGATGTTCTCTTCGGTCAGCCGGCCGCGGCCGCGCAGGCGGTTGACGGTGGTGGCAAGGCGTTGGCTGAGCGACTCGAACATGACGGGACCGGCAAACGGGAAAGCAGCCGATTATAGCGGACGGATCGCCCCACTCCGCATGCAAGCCGGCACGACCCTGTGCGACACTGCCCGGCAATGACCATCCACGTTCTGGCCCTGTTCGCCATCGCGCTCTACCTCGCTGCCGCCGCCGGGCTGGCGCGCCCGCTGCTGGGCGGCGGCCAGCCGCTGAACCGGCTGGCGCTGGCACTGGCCGGCGCCGCGGTGCTGATCCACGCCGGCATCCTGCTCGGCATGCATCGCGGCGCGCTGGACCTGCACTTCTTCGCCGCGCTGTCGCTGGTCGCATTCGTCGTCTCGGCGCTGACCCTGCTGGTGAACGTCTCGCGCCCGGTCGCCGCGCTCGGCGTGATCGTGTTTCCGCTGACCGCCGCGCTGCTCGCGCTGGACAGCTTCCTGGCGCCGCCCACCCTGCCGCAGCCAATGGACTGGCAGATCAAGCTGCACGTGACGGTGGCGCTGCTCGCGTTCGGCGTGCTGTCGATCGCCGCCGTGCTGGCGATCATGCTGGCGCTGCAGGAGCGCGCCCTGCGCCATCGCCAGCTCGGCCGCTGGCTGCGAGCGCTGCCGCCGCTGACGCTGACCGAAACCCTGCTGTTCCGTCTGATCAGCGCCGGCTTCGTGCTGCTCACGCTGACCCTGCTCACCGGCGTGCTGTTCGTCGACAACCTGTTCGGCCAGCACCTGGCGCACAAGACCGTGCTGTCGATCGGCGCCTGGCTGGTGTTCGGCGTGCTGCTGTACGGCCGCTGGCGGCATGGCTGGCGCGGCACCCGCGCGGTCAACCTGACCCTGATCGGCATGGCGGTGCTGGTGCTGGCATTCTTCGGCTCGAAATTCGTGCTGGAGCTGATCCTGCACCGCACGGTGCCCTGAGCACGCCCGCCGGCCGTCAGTCGGCGGGCCTCTCAGCGGCAGGCGTCGATCGCCTCGCCCAGCCGCTCCACCCCGACCACTTCCATCTCGCCCACGCGCCCTTTCTTCGGTGCGTTCGCCTTCGGCACGATGGCGCGGCGGAAACCGTGGTGGGCGGCCTCCTTCAAGCGCTCCTCGCCGTTCGGCACCGGGCGGATCTCGCCGGACAGGCCGACTTCGCCGAAGGCGATGGTGTGCTCCGGCAGCGGCCGGTCGCGCAAGCTGGACAGCACCGCCAGCAGCACCGGCAGGTCGGCCGCCGTCTCCTGCACGCGGATGCCGCCGACCACGTTGACGAACACGTCCTGGTCGTAGGCCGCCACGCCACCGTGCCGGTGCAGCACCGCCAGCAGCATCGCCAGCCGGTTCTGTTCCAGGCCCAGGGTGACCCGGCGCGGGTTGCCCAGCGAGCTCTGGTCCACCAGCGCCTGCACCTCCACCAGCAGCGGCCGGGTGCCTTCGCGGGTGACCATCACCGCGCTGCCCGGCGTGGGGCCCGCGTGCGTGGACAGGAAGATCGCCGACGGGTTCGGCACCTCGCGCAGGCCCTTGTCGCCCATCGCAAACACGCCCAGCTCGTTGACCGCGCCGAAGCGGTTCTTGAATGCGCGCAGCACGCGGAAGCGCGAACCGGATTCGCCCTCGAAATACAGCACCGCGTCGACCATGTGCTCCAGCACGCGCGGACCGGCGATGCCGCCTTCCTTGGTGACGTGGCCGACCAGGAACACGCTGGTGCCGGTTTCCTTGGCGTAGCGGGTGAGCTTGGCCGCCGACTCGC
Organism: Rhodanobacter sp. FW106-PBR-R2A-1-15; assembly: GCF_058789735.1. Classification (NCBI taxonomy): domain Bacteria; kingdom Pseudomonadati; phylum Pseudomonadota; class Gammaproteobacteria; order Lysobacterales; family Rhodanobacteraceae; genus Rhodanobacter; species Rhodanobacter sp. FW106-PBR-R2A-1-15. Next base: position 55,762 of record NZ_JBYTEM010000020.1, read on the forward strand.
GTACCTGCGACACCGAGCCGGGCGCGGCGGTGAGCAGTTCGGTCCAGATGGTCTGGATCGAGTCGACCACCAGCACCCGCGGCCGCGTCGCCGCCGCCTGTTCGAGGATGCGTTCGATGCAGGTCTCGGCCAGCGCCTGCAGCGGCTCCAGCGGCAGGCCCAGGCGCTGCGCCCGCGCCGCCACCTGGGCCAGCGACTCCTCGCCGGTGACGTAGACGCTGGGCAGTTGCCCGCCCAGCGTGCCCAGCATCTGCAGCAGCAGGGTCGACTTGCCGATGCCGGGATCGCCGCCGATCAGCACCACCGAGCCCTGCACCAGACCGCCGCCGAGCACGCGGTCCAGCTCACCGATGCCGGTCAGCGTGCGGGCCTCGGTGGTCAGCGCCACCGCGGTCAGCGGCGTGATACGCGGCGCGCCCGCGGCGGCGCCGGCGTAACTGGAACGCTGCGCGCCCACCGACGGCTTCGCCGCCGACGCCGGCGCCAGCACGATCTCGCTGAGCGTGTTCCACGCGCCGCACTCGGCGCACGCGCCCTGCCACTTCGGATGCTCGGCACCGCAATCGGTGCAGACATAGGCGGTCTTGGCCTTGGCCATGCGGATTCCCGGCTGAATACGTAGAGGCGAGCTTGGCACGCGATCATCGCAGACGGCGAGACGCATCGGCGCGAAAAGCTGTCCGTTTTCGCCGCGTGGTTTCCTTGCGCTCAGTCGAACGAGCCGACGAACGAGTCCGACGCGTAGTTCACGAACTGGGTGTAGTGGCCAAGGAAGGTCAGCTTGCAGGTATCGGTGGGGCCATTGCGCTGCTTGCCGATGATGATCTCGGCGATGCCCTTGTCGGGCGATTCCTTGTTGTAGTACTCGTCGCGGTAGATGAACATGATCACGTCGGCGTCCTGCTCGATCGCGCCGGATTCGCGCAGGTCCGACATCATCGGGCGCTTGTCGGCGCGCTGTTCCAGCGAGCGGTTCAACTGCGACAGGGCGATCACCGGCACGTTCAGTTCCTTGGCCAACCCCTTCAGCGAACGCGAGATTTCCGATATTTCGGTGGCGCGGTTCTCCTTGTTGCCGGGCACCTGCATCAACTGCAGGTAGTCGATCACGATCAGGCCCAGCCCGCCGTGCTCGCGGTGCAGCCGGCGCGCGCGCGAACGCAGTTCCACCGGCGACAGGCTGGGCGTGTCGTCGATGAAGATCTTCGCCTCGGACAACAGCGCGATGGCGTTGGAGACACGCGGCCAATCCTCTTCTTCGAGAGTGCCGTTGCGCAGGTGTTGCTGGTGGATGCGGCCGACCGAGGAGATCAGGCGGAACGCCAGCTGCGAGGAGGACATTTCCATCGAGAACACCACCACCGCCTTCTTGCCGCCCAGCGCGGCGGCCTCGGCGATGTTCAGCGCGAAGGCGGTCTTGCCCATCGAGGGGCGCGCCGCGACGATGATCAGGTCCGATGGCTGCAAGCCGGAAGTGAGCTTGTCCAGGTCGGTGAAACCGGTGCTCACGCCGGTGAGCTGGCCGCGGTTCTCGTAGCGCTCGGTGAGCAGGCGGAACGCGTCCTTCACCGCCTCGCGCATCGAGACCGAATCCTTCTTGCCGCGTGCGCCGGATTCGGCGATATGGAACACGCGCTGCTCGGCGCTTTCCAGCACCTCGTGCACGCTCTTGCCCTCGGGCCGGTAGCCGTCCTCGGTGATCGAGGTACCGGCATCGATCAGCTGGCGCAGCACCGATTTCTCGCGCACGATCTCCGCGTAGGCGGCGATGTTGGCCGCGCTGGGCGTGCTGTTGGCCAGCTCGATCAGGTAGCCGGCGCCGCCGACCATCTCGGCCAGGCCGTTGCTCTCGAACCAGTCGCCCAGGGTCACCGCGTCGCACGGCATGCCCTTGTTCGCCAGCTCGTTGATCGCGCGCCAGATCAGCCGGTGGTCCTTGCGGTAGAAATCGTCCTCACCGAGGCGGTCGGCTACCTTGTCCAGCGCGTCCGGCGCCAGCATCAGGCCGCCCAGCACCGCCTGCTCGGCATCGATGGAATGCGGCGGCACCCGCAGCGCCTCGATGGCGGGCGACGAGGGTTTGCGTTCGGGCACGAAGGACATCGACTTACCTCTGGGAATGGCCCCACGAGCGGCGCGCCATGCGCCGACAGGTCGCGGGTAACCCCACGGACACCATGATGCGCGGCGGCGTCTCAACTTTCGATACAACAACCCTGTGGATATGTTGGGGACAGCTGGGGATAAATGCGGGATTCGGGATTCGGACAAGCGACTCCCGCGCAAACCTGCGGCATCAGCTTTCAACGAATCCCCAATCCCCAATCCCGAATCTCGGCCCTCCAAAAACAAACAGGCGCCTCGCGGCGCCCGTTGGTCCCATCGCGCGGATGGCGTACGGCTTACTTGTCGCCGACCACGATCACCTTGACCGTGGTCTGCACGTCGGCGTGCAGGTTCACCACCACGTCGTACTCGCCGACGTTGCGCAGCGGGCCTTCGCCCAGGATCACTTCGTTCTTGTGGACTTCGTGGCCGGCGGCGACCAGCGCCTCGGCGATGTCACGCGGGCCGACCGAGCCGAACAGCTTGCCTTCGGCGCTGGAGTGCGCGGCGATGGTCACCGCGACCTCGGCCAGCCTGGCCTTGCGCGACTCGGCATTGGCCAGCATGGTGTTGGCCTTCGCCTCGTATTCGGCGCGACGCTGCTCGAACGCGGCCAGGTTGGCGGCATTGACGCGCACGGCCTTGCCCTGCGGCAGCAGGTAGTTGCGGCCGTAGCCCGGCTTCACCACGACCTTGTCGCCGAGGTTGCCCAGGTTGCGGACTTTCTGCAGAAGAATGAGTTCCATGATGCTTTCCTGTTCGTTAGCGCCGGTGTGGCCCGACGCAGCCAGAGGACGGTTGTCCGAAGGGCGGAGATTCGGGAGACGGGATTCGGAAAGGCGCGATGCGGCGAGTCGCCGCTTCTACCGAATTCCGAATCCCCAATCCCGAATCCCGGACGTCATCAGACGTCGTGGTTGTCGGTGTACGGCAGCAGCGAGAGGAAGCGCGCGCGCTTGATCGCGGTGGCCAGCTGACGCTGGTAGCGGGCCTTGGTGCCGGTGATGCGGCTCGGCACGATCTTGCCGTTCTCGGTGACGTACTGGCGCAGGGTGTTGAGATCCTTGTAGTCGATCTCCTTCACGTTTTCGGCAGTAAAGCGGCAGAACTTGCGGCGGCGGAAAAACTTGGACATGAGTGTGCTCCTGATCAGTCGTCGCTGTCGCGATCGTTTTCGCGGTCACGGCCGCGGCCCTCGCCGTCACCCTCGTCGTCGCGACGACGGGTGGACTTGGCGTCGTCCTTTTCCTTCGACTTCAGGATGAAGGACGGCTCGGTGTCGGCCTCGTCGCGACGGATCACCAGGTGGCGCAACACGGCGTCGTTGAAGCGGAAACCCGACTCCAGCTCGTTCAGCGCATGCTGGCTCACTTCGATGTTGAGCAGCACGTAGTGCGCCTTGGCCAGGTTGACGATCGGGTAGGCCAGCTGGCGGCGGCCCCAGTCTTCCAGGCGGTGGATCTTGCCGCCATCGGTCTCGATCAGCGCCTTGTAGCGCTCGAGCATCGCGGGGACCTGCTCGCTCTGGTCCGGATGGACCATGAACACGACTTCGTAATGACGCAGGGTCATCGTGGTTTGACTCCTTGTGGATGCGGCCAAAAGCGGCCTTGCAGCCTCCCGCCGGTGCGGTGAGGCAAGTGTCCTGCCGGCGCCGGTTGGGACGCGGACAGAAGCGGAATTCTACGTGGAACGCGGAATGCGGCGCAAGTGGCTGAATCTGAAGAGGGCTCCATGGATGCCTCCCTTCCGGCTCATGCGTCCACGGAGGATCGCACGGGACTTGAAAGGTACGGCCTCGGATGGCCGCTTTTTGACCTTCGCGCTCAGGGATGAGCACACAAGGACCACCCCGTTCAACCCACCGTGAAACTCTCGCCGCAGCCGCATTCGCCGGTGGCGTTGGGGTTGTGGAACACGAAGCTGGCGTTGAGGCCCTGCCGCTGGAAGTCGATCACCGTGCCGTCCACCAGCGCCAGGCTCTTGTTGTCGACGATCAACGGCAGCCCGTCCACCTCGACCAGCCGGTCGCTCGCGCCGACCACGTCGGCCAGGTCCACCACGTAGGCGAAGCCGGAGCAGCCGCTGCGCCGGACGCCGAAGCGCACGCCGGCCGCCGTCGGCGTACCGGCCAGGAAGTGACGCATGCGTTCGTTGGCGGCGGGAGTGATGGTGATGCTCATGACGATGGATCGACCTCGGCAGATGGCCCGGAAAGTCGCAGCGCGGGCGACAGCTACATTATCATGCCGGCTTGGCCTTGCGGCTTCGCCGCGCGCGCCGTTCATCATCATTGCGTGCCGGCAGGCGGCGCACCAGCAGGAGTTTCAAGCGATGGCCGTGGTCAGTGTGAAGCAGGCTCTTTCCGGCAAGCTCGATGCCGGCAGCACGGTGACGGTGCGCGGCTGGGTGCGCACCCGCCGCGACTCCAAGGCTGGCCTCTCCTTCGTCAACGTCACCGACGGCTCCTGCTTCGACCCGATCCAGGCGGTGGTGCCGGCCACCCTGGCCAACTACGAGTCCGAGGTGAAGCACCTCACCGCCGGCGCCGGCGTGATCGTCTCCGGCACCCTGGTGCGGTCGCAGGGTAAAGGCCAGGCGTTCGAGCTGCAGGCCGACAGCGTGCAGGTCACCGGCTTCGTCGACGATCCGGAAACCTACCCGATCCAGCCCAAGCAGCACACCATGGAATTCCTGCGCGAGGTGGCCCACCTGCGCCCGCGCACCAACCTGTTCGGCGCGGTGACCCGCGTGCGCCACACCATGATGACGGCGATCCACCGCCACCTCACCGAACAGGGCTTCTTCTGGATCAACACGCCGATCATCACCACCTCCGACGCCGAGGGCGCCGGCGACATGTTCCGCCTGTCCACGCTGGACCTGGCCAACCTGCCGCGCGACGACAAGGGCAAGATCGACTTCCGCAAGGATTTCTTCGGCCGCGAGGCGTTCCTCACCGTATCCGGCCAGCTCAACGTCGAGGCGTATTGCCTGGCGATGAGCAAGGTCTACACGTTCGGCCCCACCTTCCGTGCCGAGAACTCCAACACGCCGCGCCACCTGGCCGAGTTCTGGATGGTCGAGCCGGAGATCGCCTTCGCCGACCTCGCCGCCGACGCGGACTGCGCCGAGGCGTTCCTCAAGGCGATCTTCAAGGCCGTGCTGGAGGAGCGCCCGGACGACATGGCGTTCTTCGCCGAACGCGTGCAGAGCGATGCCATCACCCGGATGGAGGCGTTCATCGCCAAGCCGTTCGAGCGCATCGACTACACCGACGCCATCGCGATCCTGCAGAAGTCGGGGCAGAAGTTCGAATACCCGGTGGCCTGGGGCATCGACCTGCAGACCGAACACGAGCGCTACCTCGCCGAGAAACATATCGGCCGCCCGGTGGTCGTCATGAACTACCCCGAGGCGATCAAGGCGTTCTACATGCGTCTGAACGATGACGAGAAGACCGTCGCGGCGATGGACGTGCTGGCTCCGGGCATCGGCGAGATCATCGGCGGCAGCCAGCGCGAGGAGCGGCTGGACTACCTCGACCGCCGCATGGTGCAGTTCGGCCTCGACCCCGCGGCCTATGGCTGGTACCGCGACCTGCGCCGTTACGGCACGGTGCCGCATGCCGGCTTCGGCCTCGGCTTCGAGCGCCTGCTGGTCTACATCTGCGGGCTGTCCAACATCCGCGATGCCATCCCCTACCCCCGAGCCGCCGGGACCGCCGAATTCTGAGCACACCCTTGCCCATGCCGATCCGACTCCCCGCCGCCGCCGCACTGGCCCTCGCCGTCCTACTGAGCGGCTGCCACAACGCCAAGGTCCTGCTGCCGCCGAACCTGCGCCCGCCGTCGGAAAACACCGGCGATGCACTGAAGCTGGCCCAACTGCAGCTGCTGCAGGCCAGCCCGTGCTGCAGCAACTTCGCCGACTTCTCCTATCGCAGCATGCTGCCGTGGCAGCCGCAGAAGTTCGTGCTGGGCAGCGGCAGCATGGTGGCGAACCTCAACGGCACGCAGAGCTACTTCCTCGCCTTCCGCCTGCCCACCGAGGCGAAATTGCCGTACCGGGTCGCCATGAAATCGGAGTTGAACGGCCGCTGGCTGCATGCCAGCTACCTGTTCGCGCCGACCGTGGTACTGCTGGACGAGGGGTTCCAGCCGATCCGCGCCGAGGACATCGGGCTGTGCGAACACATGGGCTGGGGCGACGAGACCACCGGCGCCTTCGGCAGCCTGAGCATCGACAGCGCCAAGGCACGCTACCTGCTGGTCTACAGCTCGGCCGAGCAGCAGTCGGGCAAGACCTACTGGGAACAGTCGCCGGCGTCGTTCTCCAGCTCCAGCGCCGCCTCGTTGCAGATGAATTCCACCGGCAGCTTCAGCATCCCGCACGGGCCTGACGGCACCCTGTGGGTCGGCATGATGAACAAGACCTACGAGAAGGCGCTCGACAACGCGATCTGCAAGAAGGCCGCGAAGGGGGAAGGCGTGCTCAACACCCTGCGCACCGCGTTGCCGCTGCCCTGGAGCAACGGCAGCGGCGGCAAGAACGGCCATAGTCCTTCGCCATGATCGTCCTCTATCTCGCCCTGCTGGCGAGCGGCGTCGGCCTGTTCGTGTTGTCGTACGTGGCGCCGTTCCGTGCCGCCGCGCTGCTGCGCACGCGCTACCCGCAACACTGGCAGGTCATCGCCACGGCCGCGCAGGGCCGGTTCTCCGGGTTCCGTGTCTGGGCCAACATGCAGCAGGTACTGCGCTCGCCGGCCCTGCCGGCGCTGGGCGACGCCACGATCAACCGCTGGCGCCTGGTGTGGCGCTACAGCCAATGGCTGGGCTGGTTGTGCTGGCTCGCCGCGCTGACCATGCGGCTGTGGGTGCACTGAAAGGAGCCGACGGACATGCAACTGGATCTGGGTGGACGTCACGCGCTGGTCTGCGGCGCCTCGCAAGGCATTGGTCGCGCCAGCGCGATCGAGCTGGCCGAACTCGGCGCCAGCGTCACCCTGCTGGCGCGCTCGGGCGATCGGCTCAAGGCCGCCGCCGAGAGCCTGCCGCAGACACGCACCGGGCAGCGGCACGACTGGTGCGGCGTCGACATGCTGGACACGGCCGGCCTGCAAGCCACCGCCACCGACCTTGCTGCCCGCACCCCGGTGCACATCCTGATCAACAACAGCGGCGGCCCTCCGGGCGGCCCGGCATACAGCGCGGACCTGGCCGCCTTCGAGACCGCGTTCCGCCAGCATCTGCTGGCCGGCCAGGTGCTGCTGCAGGCGCTGCTGCCCGGCATGCGCGCGAGCGGCTACGGCCGCATCGTCAACGTGATCTCCACCTCGGTGAAGGAACCGATCGCCGGGCTGGGCGTGTCCAACACCGTGCGCGCCGCCGTCGCCGGCTGGGCCAAGACCCTGTCCGCCGAACTGGCCTCCGACGGCATCACCGTCAACAACGTGCTGCCCGGCTACATCCGCACCCAGCGTCTGGACAGCCTGCTCGCCGCGCAGGCCGCGGCCAGCGGATGCGACGAGGACACCATCGCCCAGAGCATGCTGGCCTCGGTGCCGGCCCGCCGTTTCGGTGAAGCCGGCGAAGTGGCCGCGGTGATCGCCTTCCTGTGCACGCCCGCCGCCGCCTACGTCAATGGCGTCAGCATCGCGGTGGACGGTGGCCGCACCCGCGCGTTGAGCTGAGCGGACGTCTGCTGCCGACCCGCTTCCCGCTCGCGCATACGCCAGCGTCCGGTGCAATTGCGGCACGCTGGTCCTAAGCTTGTCGCGATGTCCACCCCGCGCCTAGCCAATCTGATCGATGGTCGCCCGCAAGCGCCCCGCGTCGATGCCTGGCTCGACGTGCACGAGCCGGCGACCGGCCAGGTCTTCATGCAATGCCCCGATTCGACGGCGGCGGATGTCGCTGCCGCGGTGGATGCCGCCCGCCGCGCCGCGCCGGGATGGGCCGGCACGCCGATCGAGCAGCGCGCGCAATACCTGAACCGGCTGGCCGACCTGGTCGAGGCGCGGCTGCAGGAATTCGCCGCACTGGAATCGCGCGACAGCGGCAAGCCGCTGGAGCTCGCGCGCCGGCTCGACATCCCGCGCGCGGTCAGCAACCTGCGTTATTTCGCCGCCGCGATCGTCGGCTGGGGCAGCGAATCGCACGCGATGGAGGCCGGCTCCGGCGGCATCGGCGCGATCAACTACACCTTGCGCCAGCCGCTCGGCGTGGTCGGCTGCATCAGCCCGTGGAACCTGCCGCTGTACCTGTTCACCTGGAAGATCGCCCCCGCGCTGGCTGCCGGCAACACGGTGGTGGCCAAGCCGTCGGAAGTAACGCCCTGCACTGCCGCGCTGCTCGGCGAGCTGAGCATCGAGGCCGGCTTTCCGCCCGGCGTGCTGAACATCGTGCAGGGCCGCGGGCCTGCTGTGGGCCAGGCGATCGTCGAGCACCCCGAGGTCAAGGCGGTCTCCTTCACCGGCAGCACTGCCACCGGCGCGCGGATCGCCGCCATCGCGGCGACGCAGTTCAAGAAGGTGTCGCTGGAGATGGGCGGCAAGAACCCGGCGATCGTGTTCGCCGACGCCGAGCTGTCCGACGCCAACCTCGACACCATCGTGCGCTCGGGTTTCGCCAACCAGGGCGAGATCTGCCTGTGCGGCTCGCGTCTGCTGGTACAGCGCTCGATCTACGGGGCGTTCCGCGAACGCTACCTGGCGCGCGTGCAGGCGCTGCGTGTGGGCGACCCGGATGACGCCGCCAGCGACCTCGGCGCGATGGTCTCGCAAGCGCACCACGACAAGGTGCTCGGCTGCATCGAGCAGGCCCGTGCCGAAGGCGGCCGCGTACTCTGCGGCGGCGGCGCACTCACCCTGCCCGGCCGCTGTGCCGGCGGCTGGTTCATCGCGCCGACGGTGATCGACGGCCTGCCCTCGGCGGCCCCGACCAACCAGCAGGAAATCTTCGGCCCGGTGGTCAGCCTGATTCCGTTCGAGGACGAAGCCGAGGCGCTGGCGATCGCCAACGACAGCCGCTACGGGCTGGCCGCCTCGCTGTGGACGCAGGACCTCGCGCGCGCCCACCGGCTCGCCGCCCGGCTCGAATTCGGCATCGTCTGGATCAACTGCTGGCTGCTGCGCGACCTGCGCACGCCGTTCGGCGGAGTCAAGCAATCCGGGCTCGGCCGCGAGGGCGGCAATGAAGCGCTGCACTTTTTCACCGAACCGAAGAACATCTGCCTTGCCTACGAGGCGACCCCGCCGCAGCGCTAGAACACACAGGCGCGAACCCATGGAGCCCTGATGAATTCACTGAAAGACCTGCTTGCCAACAACCGCCGCTGGGCCGCCCAGGTCACCGCGCAGGATCCGACCTTTTTCGAGCAGCTCTCGCAGCAGCAGGCGCCGCGCTACCTGTGGATCGGCTGCTCGGACTCGCGCGTGCCGGCCACCCAGATCGTCGACCTGCCGCCGGGCGAGATCTTCGTGCACCGCAACGTCGCCAACGTGGTGGTGCACACCGACCTCAACGCGCTCAGCACCATCCAGTTCGCGGTCGACGTGCTGCACGTGAAACACATCCTGGTGGTCGGCCACTACGGTTGCGGCGGCGTCGGCGCGGTGCTGAAGGAAAGCCGTCTGGGCCTGATCGACAACTGGCTCAGGCACATCACCGACATCGCCATGAAGCACGCCGACAAACTCGATCCGGCACAGTCGTTCGCGATACGTCATGCCCGCCTGTGCGAACTGAACGCGCTGGAACAGGCGCTTAATGTGTGCCACACCACGGTGGTGCGCGAGGCGTGGGAGCGCGGCCAGCAGCTGGCAGTGCACGCATGGATCTACGGGCTGGACGATGGCCACATCCACGACCTGGGCCTGGACGTACGCAGCCGCGAGCAATTGCCCGAGGCCTACCACCAGGCGATGACCCAGCTCACCCGTCGCTGGGAAGGCGCAGCGTGAGCAGCGGCAGCATCCGCGCCGACACTGCCCCCGCGCCGGTCGGCGCCTATCCGCACGCACGGCGCGTCGGCAACCTGCTGTTCCTCTCCGGCGTCGGCCCGCGCCAGCCTGGCAGCAACGCGATCCCCGGCAACGTGCACGACGCGGATGGTCGGCTGACCGACTACGACATCGAGGCGCAGTGCCGGCAGGTGTTCGCCAACGTGCGCGCCGTGCTGGAGGCCAGCGGCGCATGCTGGGAGGACCTGCTCGACGTCACTGTGTTCCTCACCGACATGCAGCGCGACTTCGCCGCCTACAACCGCCTCTACGCGGAACACTTCGCCGGTGTCGATGCCTGCCGCACCACGGTGGGCATCGCCGCGCTGCCCACGCCGATCGCGATCGAGCTGAAGTGCATCGCCGCCTTGCCGGTGTCGTCGCACTGAACCCCGCGAACGGCGCGCGAACCGGCCACGCATGAAAAACCCCGCCGGACGGTGCCGGCGGGGTTCCGATCCACTACGACGGCATCAACCCGCCGTCGATGCCGGCGCCGGCTCGGCACCGGCGGCCGCCTGGTGGCTCTTGTGATGACGGGACTTGTGGTGCGACTTGTGGTGCGTGGCCGTTTTCGGCGCGGTGTTCTCAGTCGTGGCCGGAGCAGGAGTGGCCGGCTCTGTTTGCGCCGCCGGAGTGGTCGCTTGCGGGGCCGGGGTCGCCTGGGCGAACACGGAACCGGAAAGCACAACACCTGCCACGACTAGGGCAGCGGTCAGAAGTTTACGCATCATGATGTCGAGCCTCGGACGTTGGAGGAATCGCGGACCCGGCCGGAACCCGGCACCTCGGGCGGCGCGACGAAACCGACGATGCGACGACCATGGCGTACGAGCGCTGAATGAGCGCCGCGATTGCCCGCGCAACGGGCACGCGGCGGCTTGACTTTCACCGCAGCCGATCGTGGCCGCAATTACTTGCGCTCAAGCCAGGCAGAGCTGCAGCAGGCGGCCGATCAGCTCCTGCACCGCCGGCGCTTTCGCCTCGTCGTAGGCGAAGCTCTGCTCGTCCATGTAATTGAGCTGGGCCAGCTCCAGCTGCACCGCCTGCACGCCGTTCGCCGGCGTGCCGTAGTGGCGCGTGATGTAGCCGCCCTTGAAGCGGCCGTTGACGGCAAAATCGAAGCGCGACTGCGACGTCAGGCAAGACTGCAGCCGGGCCTGCAGCGCGGGAGTGCAACTCGCTCCCCCCGCCGTGCCGAGATTGAAATCCGGCAGTCGCCCGTCGAACAGCATGGGTACCCGGCTGCGGATCGAATGCCCCTCCCACAGCACCACCCGGCCATGCTCGGCGCGCAGCCGCGCAAGTTCCTGCGCAATCGCCTGGTGGTAGGGTCGCCAGCCGTCATTCACGCGCCGTTGAATTTCGGCGTCATCGGGCTCCTCGCCTTCCAGATACAACGGTTCACCATCGAAACCGAGCAGCGGAATCAGGCCGGTCTCGCGCTGGCCTGGATACAGCGCGTGGCCATCGGCGGGGCGATTCAGGTCGACCACGTAGCGCGATGCCACCGGTTTCAGCACGCTGGCGCCAAGCGCCTGCGCCAGCGGCTCGTACAGCCGGCCGACATGCCAGTCGGTGTCCGGGGCGCGCCGGGCCGCCGGACGCATCCGCACCGCGATATCGCCGGGGACGAAACTGCCATCGTGCGGCAGGCTGATCAGCAGCGGCGCATGGCCGCGCTGCAGAGTGAAGGCGGTAGTCATCGCGGCATTGTACCCAGTCCCCCGCCGCGTCCCTGCGCCTGGCCGGGACGCGCTTGCCTGCGGAAGCATACGCAGGCACGCTAGCTCCGAATCGTCCACGGGGGTCGAAGATGCCGGCCAGGGTACTGCTCCGATGGATTCCCGTCGCGCTCTGCCTGAGCGCGTCACTGATCCCACCGGCGCGGGCGCAGAGCTTCAGCCCTGCGGCGGTCGAGATGTTCCACGGGCTGAGGCAGCAACCCAACGACCTGGCCCGTTACGTTTACCTGATCAAGACGGCGCAGGAACTTTCCGCCGCCGACTGGCCGCTCGCGATGCAGATGCTCGCCTCGGTCGAGAACGAACTAGGCCTCTACAACGAGGCATTGCGCGACTTCCCGCTGAAGAGCCACGTGGCGGCGCACACCGCCATCCCCACGGCGGCACGGTGGAAGGCCGCCGATGCCGCCGACGTCATCGTCAGGCAGGCCGCCGACCGCCGCATCGTCCTGATCAACGAGGCGCACCATGACGCCCACACCCGGCAGCTCACGCTGGCCCTGCTGCCTCGCCTGCGCGCACTCGGCTTCGACCATTTCGCGGCCGAGGCGTTGCTCGACAAGGACGCCAGCCTGATGGGCCGCGGCTATCCGACCGCGGACAGCGGCAGCGACTACCTGCACGAACCCTCGTATGGCGAAATCGTGCGCACGGCGATCAGACTGGGCTTCAAGGTCGTGTCCTACGACGTGGACAGCCGCAGCACGCAGGAGCGCGAGACCGGGCAGGCCAACAACCTGTACCGGAAAGTGTTCGCCAGGAACCCCGATGCCAGACTGTTCGTCCATGCCGGCTACGCACACATCGACAAGGCCAAGGGGCGCCTGGGCAGCACCGCACCGATGGCCATGCAGCTGCAACAGCTGACTGGCATCGAACCGCTGTCGATCGACCAGACCCAGTTCCGCGAGCAGATTCCCAGCGAAGCGGACGCCTACACGGCACTGGTCGGGAACTTCCCTTCCAAGGGCCCCCTCGTGCTGCTCGACCGCAGCACCGGCAAGCCATGGAGCGCACATCCGGAGCAATACGACATCAACGTGCTGCTGCCACCCGCCGCCGGCCAGCGCGCCGTCGAGAGCGGTTACACCCAGCCTTCGACGATCGTGCACGACATGGTCCGCAACCAGCCCATGCTGGCGCACTTCGTCAACACGCAACGACCGGAGTGGCTCACTTTGCACGACGAACGCCACCCGTACACCATCAGCACCACCCTGTGCCGGGTCACCACGCCCTGTGTCGTCGACGCGCACTACGTCGATGAAGGCAACGACGCCATCGCTGCCGACCGCTACGCCTTCATGCAGGGCGACACGACAAGCAAGCTGTATCTACGACCTGGCCGTTATCGACTGCGCGCCTGGGATATTCGCGGCAGGACCCTGGCTGAGCAGGTCATCACGGTCAACGAGCGCTAGGCCATCGGAAAGCCGCTGGCGTTGCCTGGCGTGGCATCGTGGAACCCCGGTCCGGACCCGCATAACGCATTGCAGGTGGAAAGCTCATGCATCCTGCCGCCACATGGGTCCTGCTGACGCTTGCCATGGCTTGCAGCGGTGCTCACGCCGCGCAAAAGGGAGCGCCATCGAACCTGTTCGATGAGCTGCAGCCGTTGACCGGCGAACTGGCCCGGTACGAATACCTCATCGCGGCAACGCCGCAGTTGACCGGCAACGACCAGTTGCTCGCCCAGCAGATGCTGGCCTTCAGCGAAAACGAACTGGGGCTCTACAGCGAGGCGGTTCGCGATTTCCCGCTGCGCAACGAACTGCCAAAAGGATTGACCGCCCCGCAAGCCGATCGCTGGCAGGCGGTGGACGCGGTCGATGCCATCGCCACGCTGGCCGGCAACCGGCACCTGGTGATGGTGAACGAGGCCCCACGTCCCGGCCCTACCGATTGCGCAGCGTGGGTGCCGATGGGCGGACCTTGAACGAGCGCGCCATCGTGGTCGCGAGGCCCTGACGCGACCCACCCTGCGGCGGCCAGCGATGCGGCAATGAGCTGCTATTTCAACCTGGCCGTCAGCAGCGGCCCTGGTTAAGGGTTTCCCTTCAGACAGACATTGAATCAATTGATTTGCATGTGATTTGTCGAATTGATAACCTCGCTGCGTCGCACCCCGAGGTCGTCTGATGCAGCAGAACCCCTCCGTTCCCGAAACGGCCGTGTTGCCGACGCATCGAGCCATGCGGCATGCACTGCTGCTAGCGGCCGTGTTGTTGCTGGCCGCGTGCGCCAGTGGTCCGCAACGGCGACCACCCGGCTCGGGAACATCGCACTCCGCACTGGCCGGCCTGCCGCCGCGCGCGCCTTCGGCCGCCAGCGCCGGCGAGGCGAACGACATCCTGTTCCGCGCGATCGGCCTGGTCGGCACACCGTACCGCTGGGGCGGCAACACGCCCGCCGGCGGCTTCGACTGCAGCGGACTGGTCGACTACATCTACCGCACCGCCGCCAACATCCAGCTGCCGCGCACCTCGCACGAGATGGCCACGATGGATGCCCGCAAGGTGCGCCAGATGACCCAGCTGGCCAGTGGCGACCTGGTGTTCTTCGACATCGGCGGCGCGATCAGCCATGTCGGCGTGTACGTCGGCAAGGGCCGCTTCGTGCACGCGCCGAACAGCGGCGGCACGGTGCGGCTGGACGACATCGACGGGCCGTATTGGGGCGGGCATTTTGCCTATGGGAAGCGGGTGCTGGATTGAGGGTTCCGGCGGGTGAACTATCGGGATCAAGGTTAGCCTGGCGATCCTCTTCCCTGAAAAGCGGCATGGCAGTGGGGGGTTTGAGGTGATCTTGTGCTTTCCCTCTCCAACTCTCCCCCGGAGGGGGAGAGGGCAAACGAATAACGGCGCCCGACGGCGCCGTTATTGCTCAGGCTTTATTGAGGCGGGTGCTCTGCACTGTCCGGCGCATGGGCGTGGCCGTGGGCGAGCTCTTCCTCGGTGGCGTCGCGCACTTCGCCGAGGGCCACGTCGAAATGCAGGGTCTTGCCCGCCATCGGGTGGTTCAGGTCCACGTCGATCGCGCTCATGCCGACCTTGTGCACAGTCACCGCGCGCTGGCCGCCCTGCTTCAGCTGCAGCACGGTGGTCATGCCCGGCTTGAGCCGGTTGGCCTGCGGGAAGTACTTCTTCGACATGCGCTGGATCTGGCCTTCCTGGCGCTCGCCGTAAGCGTCGACCGGCGCCACGTCCACACTCAGCGTCTCGCCGGCCTCGTGGCCATCCAGTGCGGTTTCCAGGCCCGCGATCAACTGGCCGTGACCAAGCAGGATCCACAGCTGCTCATCGCGGTCGTGCGAGCTCTCAACCTTTTCACCGTCCACCGTCAGTGTGTAGTGGATCGCGATGACCTTGTCCTTGCCAGCCTTCATTGCCTGTCTCGTCGATGGGATCAAACGGCGGATTCTAGCAGTAGCCTGGCCGCGCTAGGACCTGCGATGGCCGAAGCCCACCCCGCGCGCCTCCGGCCCCAGCCACAGCAACGCCGCCAGCAACAACGCCACCAGCACCATCCACAGCGACATCGCGAACGCGAAATCGCCGCCATGGCGCTGCGCCAGCCAGGTCTGCGCGGTGGCGGTGACCGCCGCCAGCAGGTTGCCCATCTGGTAGGCAAACCCGGGCAAGGTGCCGCGCACCGCGGCCGGCGACAGCTCGTTCAGATGCGTCGGCACCACGCCCCAGGCGCCCTGCACCATCACCTGGATCAGGAACGCGCCCAGCCCCAGCAGGATCAGCGAGCCGCCGTACATCCACAGCGGAATCACCGGTATCGCCAGCAGCGCGGCGATCATCATCGCCTGGCGCCGGCCGATCCGCTCCGACAACGCGCCGAAATACAGGCCGCCTACCAGCGCGCCGAAATTCAGCAGCGCCACCAGCACGAAGGCCGTGGCCGAGCCGGTAGGCAGGTGCAGGTTCACCTCCTCGAAGGTGTGGTACATGTCCTGCGAGCCATGGCTGAACATGTTGAACGCCATCATCAGCAGCATCAGGTAGACCGCCAGCTTCCAGTGCCCGCGCATGGCTTCCAGCAGACCCGGCCGCTTCACCGCCCGCGCGCCTTCCTGCCAGACTGCCGACTCCGGCACCTTGCTGCGGATGTACAGCACCAGCAAGGCCGGGATCGCGCCGACCACGAACAGGCCGCGCCAGCCGATGTGGTCGACCAGCAGCCAGTTCGTCAGTGCGGCGAGAAAGAAGCCGCACGGGTAGCCGCTCTGCAACAGGCCCGACACCACGCCGCGTGCCTTCGCCGGAATCGACTCCATCACCAGCGACGCGCCGATGCCCCACTCGCCACCCATCGCCACGCCGAACAGGAAACGCAGCACCAGCAAGGCGGTCAGCGACGAGGCAAATGCCGTGGCGAACTCGAACAGCGAAAACAGGACCACGTCGAGCATCAGAATCGGCCGCCGCCCGAAGCGGTCGGCCAGCCGGCCGAACAGCAGCGCGCCCAGCGGTCGCGCCGCCAGGGTCAGGAACAGCGCGTAGGTGATCTCGGCGGTGCCCACCTGGAACTCCCTCGCCACCGTGACGATGACGAAGGTCAGCAGGAAGTAATCGAATGCATCCAGCGTCCAGCCCAGGAAGCCGGCCAGCACCGTATGCCTCTCGGTCGAATCGAGTTCATGCAAAGGTGCGAGCAGCGACATCGGAGCATTCCCGGACAGATGGCATAAAGGCGTATCGTAAACGCCGGCAGGGCCTCATCGCACAGCCCCACGGGCGACAAGGCCACCGATCGGGTGGCTGCATCGGCAGCCTCGCCAGAATCGACAACGCGCTCACGTGCGACGACGCAGACAGGAGGCCGTCCATGACAGACGTGGCTGAGATGGATCGCACCGCTCGCGAGCTGATCGCCAGACGCTACGACGGCTGGCTGCAGCGAAACCATGTGCGCTGGAAGCTCCGCGTCGACCCCGCCTACGCCGCCACGGCGGCCATCATTACCCGCACCCCTCTGCCGTTGCTCGACATCGGTTGTGGCCTCGGCCTGCTCGGTCAGTATTTGAATGCCGGGAGAAACGCGCAGTCCTACGTGGGGCTTGATCACGATCACCGAAAAATCCTTGCCGGTCAGCGCGCGGCACATCGCGGTGGACTCGATGTCGTGGTGGAACTGCAGCACGCCGACGCCAATGAACTCCCCGCCGTGCACGGACACGTCGCCCTGCTTGACGTGCTGCATTACCTGGACGCCCGGCGACAACGCAGCTTGCTGAAAGCCGCCACCGAACACCTGACCGCTGACGGCTGCCTGGTCATCCGCAGTGTGCTGCGCGAGCCGAATTGGCGCTTTCACGCCACCCGCGTGGAAGAGTTCTTTCTGCGCACCTCGGGCTGGATCCCCGGCGGTGCTCAGCATTATCCGACAGCGGCCGAATTGCGCGGGCCGCTGGAGGACGCCGGGCTGGAGGTCGGCATCCGCCCCTTGCGCGGCCGAACCCCATACAACAGCTACCTGATCGTGGCGTGCGCTCCGCCGAGAGCTATCGCGCTCCGTGGCGACCGGCCTGCCAAATCAGTTTGACTCCCATGCACACGCCACCTCCGATACCCGCTATACTGCGCGGCGCAATCACTCTGACTGCTGCGGCCCAGGCTGCCCCCTTTCCCTCGATACGCAACACGGTATGAACACTCCGGGTTGCCCAGGAGTGTTCCATGTCTTTCGATTCGCTGGGCCTTGCGCCCGCGTTGCTGCGTGCGCTCGCCGATTACGGCTACACCACGCCCACCCCGATCCAGGCCGCGGCGATTCCGCCCGCGCTGGAAGGCCACGACCTGCTCGCCGCCGCGCAGACCGGTACCGGCAAGACCGCCGCGTTCGCACTGCCGCTGCTGCAGAAGCTCTCGACCAGCGGCCAGACCATGACCCGCCGCCCGCGCGCGCTGATCCTCACCCCCACCCGTGAGTTGGCCGCGCAGATCCACGAGAACATGCGCGACTACGGCAAGCACATCCACGTCAGCGCCACCACCATCTTCGGCGGCGTCGGCATGGGCCCGCAGATCAATGCGCTGCGCCGCGGCGTGGACGTGGTCATCGCCACCCCCGGCCGGCTGATCGACCACCTGCAGCAGCGCACGCTGGATCTGTCGGCGGTAGAGACGCTGGTGCTGGACGAAGCCGACCGCATGCTCGACATGGGCTTCCTGCCAGCGCTGAAGCGCATCCTGCAGTCGGTACCGAAGAAGCGTCAGACCCTGCTGTTCTCGGCCACCTTTGCGCCGGCGATCAAGGCGCTGGCGCTGGACTTCATGCACAACCCGCGCGAGATCTCGGTCTCGGCGCCGAACACCGTCACCACCCTGGTCAGCCACCAGGTGCACCCGGTCGATGCCTCGCGCAAGCGCGACCTGCTGCTGCACGTGCTGTCGCAGGACAGTCGTCGGCAGACCCTGGTGTTCAGCCGCACCAAGCACGGCGCCGACAAGCTGGTCACCTTCCTCAACGCCTCCGGCCTGCGCGCTGCCGCGATCCACGGTAACAAGAGCCAGAATGCGCGCACCCGTGCGCTCGCCGATTTCAAGTCCGGCCGCGTCACCGTGCTGGTCGCCACCGATATCGCCGCCCGCGGCATCGACATCGAGCAGCTGCCGATCGTGATCAACTTCGACCTGCCGTCGGTGGCCGAGGATTACGTGCACCGCATCGGCCGCACCGGCCGTGCCGGCATGGAAGGCCTGGCGCTGTCGCTGGTCAGCCACGACGAAAGCGGCCTGCTGTTCGACATCCGCAAGCTGCTGAAGCAGGACATCGCGATCACCCCGGTGGCCGGCTACGAGCCGTCGGCCCCGCTGCGGCTGGATGCCGGCGCGCCACGCCCGAAGCAGGGTGGTGGCGGCCAGCGCCAGCAGCAGCGTGCGCCGCGCCAGGGCAAGCCCGCCGGCGCGGCGGGGCCGAACGGCCACGCGCCGCAGGGTTGCGG